>DATHEN010000734.1:0-4119 GCA_035318565.1 Polyangiaceae bacterium | reverse complement strand
GGGTTCCTGCTCCATCTGATCGATCACGATCAGCTCGGAGGGCCGCACGGCGTCCAGCAGCTTGCGTGCCGCATACTCGGCCAGTAGCGGCGTGCCGCGCAGCGTTGCCCGCAGATCGTCCCGCACGCTGGTGCCGGCATCGGACGCCTTGCGCCGAACGCGAGCGAGCAGGCGGCGCGCTGCGGCATATCCCGGAGAATCGTGAACGCCGGAAATCAGGTGCGCGTGCAGGCTGTGATTGAGCAGCTCTTCGTCGCGTTGCATCTGTGCGGGGAACGTCAAGCGCAGCTGCACCTTGCCGAACTGACTCCGGCTCTTCTCGCCGAGCAGCGACAGGCGTTCGAGCTGCTTGGACGCGAGGCCCTTCAGGTCGACGCGCGCCAGACCCTCGCCGCGCGGGTGATCCATGTAGTAGCGGCCCACCAGGTCATTGGCGTTGCCGATGCCGCTGGCCGCGCGGCTCGTGGAGGCGAGGAGCAAGCGCGCATTCTCCAGGCCGCCCGCTGCCAGCACGTACGTCCCGGCTTTGACCATGAAACGATTGCCGTTGCGTCCCCGCACGGTAACCTCGTCGATCGACGTGCTGCCTTCGTTCGGTAAGAGTTCGGTGACGGTGCTGTCCAGCAGGAGCCGCACGTTGGGGGACGCCTGAAGCGCACTCCGGTGCTGCTTGCCCATGTAGAGGCCGTCGGCCCACAGAAAGACGCCGAGGTTTGCGCCACCGGCGCGCGCGAACGTGTCGATGGTCGGGTTAGTCGGCCAATTGGCTAGCTGAAGTTTGTC
Source organism: Polyangiaceae bacterium (assembly GCA_035318565.1). Taxonomy (GTDB): domain Bacteria; phylum Myxococcota_A; class Polyangia; order Polyangiales; family Polyangiaceae; genus DATDJP01. The sequence continues at coordinate 3,336 of DATHEN010000734.1, read as the reverse complement.
GAAGTGAGGCACCGCCAAGATTTCGGCGGCGCGCGGCGTCCAGCGCGTGAGTTCCGCATACGAGATCGGCCAGCCGCTGTGCTTCAGCCAGGGCCGTGTTTCCAGATCGATCGGATCGAGCATCGCGATGCGCCCGAACCAAAGATTGGTACTGCCGCCGAACCAGCGGCCGCGCGTGGCAATCGGATTTCCGTACGGAGTTCCGAGATGATCGATCTCGAAACACTCCGCTTCGGTGGCCGGATCTTGCTCGAGGCCGCCGGCTTCGAGCACCAGCACACGGAGTTTGCTGCGGTCGAGCTGCTGAGCGAGCGTGATGCCCGCGGCGCCGCTGCCGATCACGCAAATATCCGCGCTGAGGACCGACCCGGCCGGAATCTCGTCAGCGTGCTCGAACTTCACGGGATGCGCTCTCGGACGCCCGTGGCTGGCGTCCAGCGGACGTGAATCTACTATCATTCCCACTCCGGGACACGGGCCTCGTTCGCGTGCGCGCTGCCGGAAGGGGGGCGCGGCGGCGCCGAACTAGTGGCATTCCTTGCGCTTCGGAGTTGACTCTTCGCCGCCCGGGACTTTCGGGCTATTGGGAGCGCCTAATGCCGGAATCTGGCCGCGTGCACCTTGCGTACTTGGAGGGGGTTAGAGGGTGGGCGGCTGTCTTCGTGGCGCTGCATCACATCTGGCAGTTCGTGGTGATGCGACCGGACCTCGGAGCCGTGCCGCCCTGGTTTACTTTGACGGCGTTCTTCAAGTTCGGCGGCTACGCCGTACCGGTGTTCATCGTGCTCTCGGGTTACTGCTTGATGTTACCGGTGGTGCGCAGTGGGCGCGCCGAGCTGTCGGGCGGCGTCCGGAAGTTCGCTCAGCGCCGCGCTCGCCGCATCCTGATCCCGTACTACGCGGCGCTCGGGCTCACGCTGCTCCTGATCGCCTGCTACCCGCGCCTCTCCCAGCAGACCTTCAGTCAGTGGGACACGGCGCTGCCAGCGCTCAGCGTAGCCAGCGTCGTCTCGCACGTACTGCTCGTGCACAACTGGTTCGCACACCTGCAGTGGACCATCGATCCGCCCATGTGGAGCGTGGCGACGGAATGGCAGAACTACTTCGTGTTCGCGCTGGTGCTGTTACCGCTCTGGCGGCGCTTCAGCGCGCTCACGACGCTCGCTCTGGCGTTCGCGCTCGGGCTGTCGCCGATGCTACTGGGCTATGGCTTCGCCTCGCCCTGGTTTCTCGGATTGTTCGCCTGCGGCATGTTCGCGGCCGCCATCAACTTCGATCCGGCGTGTTCCTTCGGGCCGGAGAAGCCGCTCACCTGGGAAAAGGCCGGCGCGGTGTTCGGTGTGCTCGTCGCAGTGATCACGGTCGCGAACTCGAAGCTCCACGCGTTCATCGGGCCGCACCCGCTGCCGGATATCCTGGTGGGCTTCGGCATGACGTGCTTTCTGGTGGCGACCACCCGCCGGCTGCAGTTCGGCATGCGCTCCACGTTGCTCGCGCGTTTTCTCGAACATCCGGTGTCGATGAAGCTCGGCGAGTTCTCGTACAGCATTTATCTGATCCACTATCCGATCATCGCAGTGGTGTATTTGCCGCTTCTGGACGAACGGCTCGGTCCAGTGCAGATGTTCGCGGCGCTGGTGGCCGGAGCTCTGCCCCTCGCGCTCCTCGTGGCTTACGGCTTCCACCGTGTCTTCGAGAAGCCGTTCATGCGCCGTCCCGGACGCGAGACGCTACGCGCGACGGCCTCGTTGCCCGACACCACGGCCGACGAACTGAACTCTGCGGTGCGCTGAGACGCTCAGTCGAGCACGTTGGCGAGCAAGAACGAGCGCGGGTGGCGCACGGCCTTGTAGACCTCGTGCGCGGCGGACACGAGCGCCGGCAGGTTGTCGTCGGCGGAAATCGTGGGATCGAGCGCCAGGTGCCGCGCGGCGCGGGCGTTCAGCCAGTTGCGCCAGCGCGCCGCCTCTTCGGGATTCATGCGCCCCGCCACGCGCCGCAATGCGATGAGCAGGTGCAAGTAGAAGCGATGACAGTAGATGTAGCCGCGGCCCTCTTGCCAGGTGGCTGCGCTGGCCATGGCTTCCTTCAGGGCATCGGTCTTTCCGAGCGCTGCGAGATACACCATGTACCCGAGCGGCAAGGCCCGGCCCGTCTCGAAGCCCATCTGGCCGTAGAAGCGCGGATTGAAATCCAGAAGATGTAACTGTCCGTTGTCCGGGACGAACTCCGCCTCGAACACGCCGAAGTAGTTCACCTTGCGGCACAGCCGCAAAATGGCGTCGAGCGCGCCGCGATCGACCGCGGCTTCCTCGAAACACAGGCCGACGCCCAGCCGGCGCGGTCTCTGGAAGATCTTCATGGCCCCGCGCGCGACCGCGTCTTCATGGTTCGGTGCGACGAAGCCGGCCAGACAGTAGATCCCGCCTGCCGCGTGGGCCCGATAGGTCTGCAACATCGGCTGCTCCAGCTGCTGCAGCCGGCGCGCGAGCAGGGGATGAAAGGTGTTCCCTTCCATGAAGCGCGCGTAGTCGCGAGCGAGCGTGTCGGCAGACCCGACGAGCATGCCCTTGCTGCGACTCGACAGCGTGATCTGCGTGCGCGGCTTGAGCAGAACCGGAAAGCCGAGCTCGCGCGCGGCACGTTGCGCCTCCTGCACGTTTGCCGGAAAGAAGGTGTGCAGGGTCGGGATGTCGAGCTCCGCGCAGGTTTGGTGGAGCGCCTTCTTGTCCAGGAGCTGGAGCACCGTTTGCGCCGTCGGCTGGTAGACCCAGAAGTAGCGGCGCAGCTCGGCGGCGCGCTCTGCGAACAGCCACGCCAGATCGTCACAGGTCGGATAGAGCACGTGCTTCGGTTCGCGCGCGCCGAACTCGAGCAGCCAGTCCATGAAGCGCTCCGGGTCGGTCACGGACGGAGCTTGCATCCAGCGTGTCACGTAGCGCGACCAGCGCGCTGGCGCCGTGAGCTCGGTCCCGGCCATGGTGACGGCAATTCCGCGCTGGCCCAGACAGCGCGCAGCCGCGAGCGTGCCGTTGTACTCGGGCATCGTGAGCAGGAACGGCGCGCTCGAATCGGCCGCCGGCGGCGTCGCGACCTCCAGGACGTCTTCGCTCGCGGCCAGGCGCGAGCTGATTCGCGACGAGCCTTCGTCGAGCTCTGCGCTGGCGCGCCTGTTGAAACGGGGCTCCACCAAGTTCCTCAAAAAACGTCCAGTGCGATCAGATCGTCGAAGACTTCGGCGCGGCGGATCAGGCGCTCTTTGCCGTCCTCCACCATTACAATCGCGGGTTGCGGGAATGAAAAGGACGTGGCGAACGGTACGAAGTACGCGCCGGA
>DATHEN010000733.1:0-8255 GCA_035318565.1 Polyangiaceae bacterium | reverse complement strand
ACCGGCGCGTAGATCGCGTCGCAGGCGTCGGGCCGCGGCTTGCATACCGCGCTGCCATCGGCAAAACCGCAGTCGCCGCCCTCGTACGCGCAATACTCGGCGTCTCCGCAAGTGGAACCGATGAAGCCGCCACAGCGTGTCGGCTCCGGACACGCCCTGTCCGTGCAGGCCAGCTGGCCCTCGATACAGCTACACTGGTTACAGCCATCCGGCGCCGGAATGTTCGTGTCGCCTTCGGGGTAAACGACGGTACCGACGCGGCAACCGGGACCCCTTTCGCAGGTTCCCCCGTGGAGGTAGCCGGTGCCGGCGCGCCCGGCTTCGCACGCGTTCGAGTACGTCTTGCCGTCACAGCCGCAGACCGGTGCAAGGATCTCCGGACACCCCTCGGAACGCGTCTCGCAGAACGCCGTGCCGTCCGCGTGACCGCACTCGCTGGTGTACGCGCAGAACTCGTTCGACTTACAGGTGTTACCGAGCTCACCGCCGCACGCGTTCGAGCACTGCGCGTCCGTGCACACGACACTCCCGTCGTGACACTGGCAGCTATTGCAGCGGTCGGCGCTCCTGAAACTGCTGCCATCCGCGTAAACCCTGCCGTCCACCTCGCAGGAACCTCCATCGCCTCCGGGATCGGTGACCCCGCAGCCGCCCACACCGGCGAGAATCGACGCCGCAGCCAGCCCATAGACCCGCACGAATCGCCACGTCCCGGTTGCCATGAGTCCTCCTCCAAGCAAAGCCCGCGCCGTCCGGCACGGAGCGCAAGCTTAGCGCGTACTCGGCGCAGTAAAAGCGCCGCGAAAGGTGGCTCAGCTGTGCCACCCGCGGCAAGCTCGGACTCGATTGCCCCGGGCGCACGCCGATCGTCAATCGGCGTGCGCTTACAGCGGCTTACACCTGTAAGCCTCTCGTCCTCAGGCCGGCGACTTCGTCAGAGCGACTTCGACGAGACCCGTGACCCGCGTGCGCGCCGAGCGAGCCGCGGCTTTCCACGCCCCGCGCTCGAAGCGCCACCACAGGACAGCGGCCCCGAGCATGATCTCGAGACATAGCGCCAGCCAGCCGCCAACAGCGCCGAGCTCGAGGCGCATGCCGAGCAAATAGGTGAGCGGGGGAGTGCACAACCAGGCGGTGCATACGCCGATCACCGCCGGGAAGCGCACGTCACCCGTGCCGCGCAAGACGGAGCGAGCCACGATGCTGGCGCCGTCGAACACCTGAAAGGCGGCGGCGATGTAGCAGAGCCGAATCGAGAGCGCGGCCACCGCGGCGGTGCTCGTGAAGGGCATCACCAAGTAGGGCGCCAACACGGCCAAGATCACTCCGCACGCACCCGTGTAGAGCGTGGTCACGAGCAGCGCCGCCCGCGCCACGGGCTTCACGAGCGTGTCCCGGTTGGCTCCCACGGCCTGCCCGGCGAGGATGGACGCCGCTTCGCCCACTGCCAGCGCGGGCAGGAACGACGCGTGCGTGAACTGCAGCACGATTTGATGCGCGGCCAGGTCTATTTCGCTGATGCGCGCGAGCAGCGCCACGAGCGTGGCGAAGGCGCCGACCTCGAGCAGAAATTGCACGCCCAGGGGCCAGCCCAGCCGCCAGGTTTCGCCCAGGTGCGCGCGCTCTACCGCGGCCAGCGCGGCGCGCAAGCCGGGGCTCACCTTCGCGAGCAGTAGCAGCTCGACGGCTTGTGACAACACCGTTGCCCAAGCCGCGCCGGCCACGCCCCAGTCGAGTGAGAAGATGAAATAGGCGCCGATGGGAATGTGAAGCACGTTCGCGATCAGCGCTGCAACCATGGGCGAGCGCGAATCGGATTGCGCGTAGCGCGCCTCGCGCAGGGCCCCACAGAGCAGTGCCACGGGCGATCCCAAGCTGCGGATCAACAGGTATGTGGCGGCCTGTTCTCCGGACGCGGCGCTGGCCGTGAAACCCGGCAGCGCGCGCGACAAACCGACTCCGGCCACCAGCGCGACGATCCCGAGCGCCGCACCCGCCAACAAGCCGGCGCCGATCAGCGCAGGCACCTGCGTCCGATCTCCGGCTCCCAGCGCTTGCGAGATCAACACTTTGACGCTGCGCAGGCAGCCGAACCCGAAGCACACGACGATGAACGCCAGAACGCCGCCCAGGCCCACGCCGGCGAGCGCAGAGGCGCCGAGCCGCCCCACGAACAGTGTGTCGACCGTGGTCATGACGCTGTACGAGAGCATCGAGACCGTGATCGGCCAGGCGAGCCTCAAGAGCTCGCCGTGCACGCGGTTTTGCCAGTGAAGATCAGTTTTCTGTTTTGGACCGGACATGACACAGCCTCGAAGCAAAGAATCTCGAATCGCGGACACACCTCGGTCCTCGACTCGCAGCGTGAAGATCGAGCCTTCGCGCGAGAGCAAAAAAAAACCGCGGGACCTGTGCGGTGCCGCGGCTTCGAACGTTGATTTCGCCGGAGATCAGATCATGGCGAAATCCTTCGCGAGCGGCACGCGCGACGCGCGACCACTGACGTTCGAAGCCGGCATGACCGGCTTATGACGAGTGGGTTCGTGCATGCGTATGGACTCGAGGGGTGCGCTCGCCGAGATGGACGAGTGACGTGTTTCGAAACCTACTGCAAAACAGCGATTTCGTCAACTGCTCAGCCCGGCGCCGGCGCGTCAGTACAATGATTCGAGCGCGCCCTCGTACTTCGCGAGCACGTTGCGCCGCTTCAGCTTGAGTGTGGGCGTCAGCATGCCGTTCGTGGTGGTGAAGTCTTCGGCGCTGACGACGAAGTCCTTGGGCCGCTCGAAGCCCTTGAAGTCTGCGCCGTACTTGTCGAGCTCCGAGCGCAGCAGCGCCTTCACCTTCTCGTTCTTGGCGACGTCGCCGAGCGCCACGCCGTTCTCGCTCGCCCACTTCTTCAGTGAATCGAAGTCCGGCACGACCAGCGCGACGTTGTGCGGGCGATTGGCACCGTGGATCATCACGTTGGCGATGTAGGGGCTCAGCTTGAGCTGTTCTTCGAGCGGTGAGGGGACGACGTACTTGCCGTTCTCGAGCTTGTACTGCTCCTTGATGCGGCCCGTGATGTAGACGTAACCGTCGTCGTCCATGTGACCCATGTCGCCGGAACGGAAACCGCCGTCCGACATGAGCACTTGGTCGTTCTCCTCGGGGCGGTTGTAGTAGCCCTGCATGATGTTCGGTCCGTAGATCACGATCTCGCCGTTTTTCGGATCGTCGGTGACCGACTTGTCGATCTTGATCGTGACGCCCGGTATGGCCTTGCCCACGCTGCCGATCTTGCGATTGCCGGGGTAGTTGCCGGTGGCAATCGGGCTCGTCTCGGTCAGGCCGTAGCCCTCGTAGACCTCGATGCCGAGGGCGTCGATGAACTCGGCCACTTCCTTGGAGAGTGCGGCGCTGCCGCTGACGACGTAACGCAGCCGTCCACCGAAGCGCTCGCGCACTTTCGAAAAGATCAGACGATCCGCCAGGACCAGTCCGACCCGATCGAGCGTGCTCACCGGCTCGCCTTGCGCGAGACGCGTGCGGGTGCGAATGGCGCTGTGGAACAGCGCTCGAATCGGCGCTGGCTTCTCGGCCATCTGCTTGTTCACGCCCTCGTAGATGCGATTGAAGATGCGCGGGACGGCGAACAGAACGGTGGGCTTCACCTCGGCCAAGTTGGCGACGAGGTTTGCCACGTCGTCGTTGATGGCCAAGGCGCAGCCCGAGCTGACGAGTGAATGCAGCTCGCACGTTTGACCGAAGGAATGCGCCCACGGCAAAAACGCGAGCGAGAGGTCTTCCATCTCGTGCTCGAAAATCTCGTGCACGGCGTTGATGTTGGAGCAGATGTTCCCGTGACTCAGGATCACGCCCTTCGGCTTGCCCGTGGTACCCGACGTGTAGATGAGCCCCGCGGTTTCGCTCGGCTCTGGCTGCAGCGTGGGAACGGGCTTGGCTTCTCCGCGGCCGAGCAGGGCGGCGTACGCGTGGTCTCCACCGGACTCGAGACCTATCACGTGCTCGAGCGCGGGGAGCTTTGCCTTCATGGCCACGAGCTGGTCGTAGATCTTCGGTCTGGCGCCGATGACCGCCTTGGCGCTGCAGTCGTTCAGAATGAACTGCCACTCGTCGGGGTGTTGCTGTTCGTACATGGGCACGAACGCAGCGCGCAGCCCGTAGCTCGCGTAACAGGCGACGGCCCACTCGACGCGGTTGTCGGCCACGATCGCGACGCGATCCCCGGGCCCCACTCCGAGATCAGCGAGCGCCGCACGAAATCGATCCACGTCACGCTTGAACTCGCCGTACGTCATCCAGCGCCAGGAGCCGCCCGCCTTGGTGCCGAAAAGCCGGCGATCGCGGTAGATTTTGGTGCTGCGTTCGCAAAGTTCGGCGAGGTTTTCGATGGGTTCGAACATGAAGGCGTGTTCCTTGATCGGCCCTTGTTCGGACGTCTCGGTTTGCGAGGAAGCTCCGGCCGAGCGTTTCGACTGCCGGGTGGGCGGCGCTGGTTCCAGCATGGTTTTGCTCCGAGTGGGCGGACGCGTTAGCTGAGAAAGGGCCCGGGAAAATAGGGAAAAGACGCGCGCGGGTCAACGTGCTTAAGCGTGCTAACGTGCCGCCGGGCCGTTCGGCGGCCCATACTTCACGTGAGACTCGAACCCAGATGATGTCCCGTTATTCCCTGGTGACGTTCGGCTGCCAGATGAACCAGCACGATTCCGAGCGTGTCGAGGAACTGCTGGGCCTTGCAGGCTATACACGCGTTCTGGATCCGCAGCAGGCGGACGTCGTCCTGCTGAATACGTGCAGCGTTCGCGAGAAAGCGGAGCAGAAGCTGCGCAGTGAGGTGGGACGCCTGGCATTGCTGAAGAAGGCACGACCGAATTTGGCGCTATGCGTGCTGGGCTGCGTGGCCCAACAAGAGGGGGAACGCCTTCTGAAGAAGATGCCGCAACTGGATTTGGTCGTCGGGCCGGACCATATCGCGGAGCTCCCTGAATTGATCGCCAATCTCGAGCTCGGCGGCCCGCCGCGCGTGCGCGTCGGGTTCGATCTGGAGGCTCCGCGTTTTCTGCCGGCGCTGCCCGCTCGGTCAGCGGCACGTGCGAGTGCGGTTTCCCGTTTCGTGACAATCATGAAGGGCTGTAACGAGCGCTGCTCGTTTTGCATCGTGCCGCACACTCGCGGCGCGGAGCGGTACCGTCCGTCGGCCGAAATCGTGCAGGAGATCGCAGCGCTCGTTGCGAGCGGCGCGCGCGAGATCACGCTCCTCGGGCAAACCGTGAACAGCTACCGCGATCCGAGCGGCGCTCTACCGGAAGCACCGGGCGCGGGCGAAAATCCCTTCAAGAACACGAAATTCGAGCAGGCGCGTGAAGACGAAAGCGAGTTCGCGGCGCTGCTGCGCGCCATCGCCGCGAGCGTACCGGCACTGCTGCGCTTGCGTTACACGAGCCCGCATCCTCGCCATTTGACGAACAGCCTGATTCGCGCGCACGCCGAGCTGCCTGTGCTCGCGCGCCACGTGCACATGCCGGTTCAGTCCGGCAGTGACCGCGTGCTCAAACGCATGATCCGCCGCTATTCGGTGGCTGAATACTGCGAGCGCATCGCTCGGCTGCGGGACACGCTGCCCGGGCTCACTTTGTCCACGGACGTGATCGTGGGCTTTCCGGGTGAAAGCCCTGAGGACTTCGCCGCGACCTTGGATCTGGTGCGGAGCGTGGGCTTCGTCGGTCTGTTCGGTTTCAAATACTCGGTGCGGCCCTACACGCCGGCACAGAAGCTCGCCGACGACATTCCCGAGAGCGAGAAGGCCGCGCGCCTGCAGCGGCTGTTCGAGGTAGCGGAGGCTCTACGCCAGATGCACCTGAATGGACTCGTGGGCGGGGTCGAACAGGTGCTCGTCGAAGAGTGCGACGCGGACGGCAACGCCACGGGCCGCAGCGGGCGCAACGAGATCGTGCACTTTGCCGCCAACCGTGAGCTCGCCGGCGAAGTCGTGAGCGTCCGCATCACGCGCGCCAACAAGAACTCGCTCGGCGGTGAGCCGCTCGAACCGAGCATGCTCTGCGCAAAACCGCCGGTTCGTGCCGCAGGGCCGCGCGCGCTGCCGGTGCTGGCATGAGCATCGTGCGCGAGGTGCTCGGTAAGGCGCCGCGCATTGCAGCGAGCGCGTTCGTTGCACAAGGCGCCGTGGTGGTGGGGGACGTCGAGCTCGCGGATGAAGTGAGCATCTGGTACGGCGCGGTGCTGCGGGGAGACGTCGGTTTCATTCGCATCGGAACGCGGACCAACGTGCAGGATCAATCTTGCATTCACATGACCACGGGCACGTCGAACAGCGTGATCGGCTCCGAGGTGACGATCGGGCACGGCGTGATCGTCCACGGCGCAACCATCGGCGACGGCGCGCTGGTCGGCATGGGCTCGGTCTTGCTCGATAACTGCGAGATCGGCGCCGAGTCGCTGGTGGCGGCGGGCTCGGTCGTGCCACCGCGTATGCAGGTGCCGCCGCGTTCACTCGTGCGGGGCCAGCCCGCCAAGGTGATTCGGCCCTTGCGAGAAGACGAGTGGATCCAGGGTCGGATTGGAGCTCGCGTGTACGTGGAGCTGATGGCGGCGCACCGCGCCTGAGTCAGCCTCCACCCACGAAGTGGACGATTTCGAGCACATCACCCGCGTTCAGGCGGTGCTCGGCGTGCGTGGCTCGCGGCACCACTTCTCGGTTGCACTCGACGGCCACGGGGCCCTCGGTAAGGCCGAGGTGTTCGATGAGGCCGCGCACGGTCAGCCCTTCCGGCACCTCCTGGAGCGCGCCATTTACGCTGAGCTGCATGCGCGGAACCTTACGAAGCAAGCCGACCGAGTCAAGCCCAGGCCGTGCTAAACACCCACGCGCCGTGACCCCGACTGCCACAGAGCCCCGCCGCGCGAGCTCGCTGGTGTTCGCGCTCGGAGCGAGCGCGCTGCTTGCCGTCGCGGGCGCGAGCGCATGCCGCTCGCGGGCCAAAGCGGACTCCGAGCACCGGCAGATCGCGAGCGTCACGGCCAGCGCCGCCGGACCCGGCGCTGCGGCGCCGATCTCGTCGCTTCAAGTCGACCACGGTGAGCTCGATACGCGCGCGCCCAAGGACGCGCCGCGCCTGGCGGCCCGAGTCATCGCCGCCACCGTATATAAGTTGCCTGACACGAACGCGCGCAAGCTCGGCTACCTGCGGCTGGGCGGCATCATCCAGCGCGACGCCGATGCCATGGAGGGCAAAGGGTGCAAGGGTGCTTGGTACCGCGTGTACCCGATGGGCTACGTCTGCACCGATGAAGCCACGCTGAACCTGGAGGATCCATTGGTGCGCGCCGCCAGCGTGCGGCCGGACCTTTCGAAGCCGCTGCCGTACCAGTACGGGTTCGTGCGCGCCACCGCTCCTCAGTACCTGCGAGTCCCGACCCGCCAGGAGCAACTCAAGAGCGAGTTCAAGCTCGATGAACACCTGGATTGGTTCCGCCAAAACCACGACGAGGTGCAAAAGGTCATTCTCGGAGCCAACGACATCGGGCTCGATGCGCGGGGCATCCCGAGTCTCGGAACGAAGCGTCCTCCTGACTTTCGTCCCTCGACCGAGCTCAGCACCGGCGAGCTGTTCGGCGCCAAGAGCGGCGAAGATCCCGTGCCGTTCTGGCTCGAGGGGAGCCGCAAGATCCCCAATGTGTCCGGCTACGAGGTGCCCGATTACGCGCTGTTCGCCGACCGCGTGCGCCGGAAAACGGGCCTGTCGTTCGTGGGCTCTTTCGAAGCGAAGGACGGCGACTTTTCACGGCGCTTCGCGATTACGGTCGACCTGCGACTGATCCCCACCACCAAGGTCAAGCCGGACACGGGGTCGCCCTTTCATGGAGTCGAGCTCGGGCGTGAGCCGCGTATGCCGTTCGCCTGGGTCATCAAACGCGACGCGAAAACCTACAAGCTGATCAAGGGCAAGGACGAAGCGCGCGCTGCCGAGGACGTCCCCCGGCGCGCGCTCGTGCCGCTGACGGGCAGGGCGCGCATCAAGGGCGGCGCGCGCTACTATCAGAGCACGAAGGACCCGACGCGCTGGCTGCGCGCGGATGATCTGGGCATCGTCGCCGAACCGCGCGAGTGGCCGAGCCAGGCGGCAAACAGCGAGAAGTGGATCGACATCTCGCTGAGTCAGCAAACGCTGGTGCTGTACGAAGGCAAGCGACCTTTTTACGCCACTTTGGTGTCGACCGGTCGCGATCGG
>DATHEN010000732.1:0-5603 GCA_035318565.1 Polyangiaceae bacterium | reverse complement strand
CGTTACTACACCGATGCGCAACGGCTCCTCGCTGTGGTCGGCGCTCGGCAGTAGCGCGCCGCCCGCGCAGGCCGCGTTCGCGCGGGACTCCTTCGACCTCGGTGCCGAAACGGCGCGGCACCAGGTGGCGCCCGCTTTCGGCAAGCTGCCCGGTGGCTTGCGATCCGCGGAAATGTCTTCGTACGAGGACGTCACGGAGATGGACGAGGTCTTCGTGGATGTCGCTCACCCCGAACCCAATGTCGTGCTCGAGCACCTGGCGCGCGTAGGCGTCTTCGAGCCGGCAGGCGGCGCGGCACCGGCGTGGGAGCGCGCGCCCAAGACCAAGAATCGGGGCTCGTGGATCCTCGCGTTCGCCACGGTCTTGTTGATCGGCGGCGGAAGCGGAGCGTACGTCTACACGAAGCAGCTCAAGGAGCAGCGCGTCGCACAAGCTCAGCGCCTGACTCGGGACATCAGCAGCATGCTGCACTCGGGCGGAGTGGCCGAGCTCAAGGCCAGCGACGCGAAGCTTTCCGAGGTCTTCGAGCTCGATTCGCGCAGCCAGGACGCGGGCCGTCTCTGGTTGCAAAATCGTGTGCTCGGGGCGCTGATGTTGCCGGGTGAGTCGCGCGGTATCGATTCCGCCGTGCACCGCGGCTTGAGCGTCGGGCTGAGCGAGCAGCAGGTCGCGTTCGGACGTATTGCTTCGTTCCTGGTCGAGGGAGATCTCGCGGGTGCCGCGGCCCTCTTGCCGAAGTGGGACGGAAAGGCGTCGAAGGATCCGTTCTATCAGCTGGCTGCGGGCGCCGCGCTCGAGGGCGCCGGCGACTTGCGGGCCATCGAGCGCTACGAAGCGGCCCGTTCGCTCGATCCGAAGCTGATCACGGCCGAGGTGTTGCTGGCGCGGCTGGTGTTGATCGAGCTCGGACCCGAGAAGGGCGAACCCGTCGTCGCTTCGCTCACACAGAAGATCGGCGACGTGCCGACTACGCGCGCATTGAAGGCGCTGCTCTGGGCCGTCACGCCCGACAGGCCGAAAGCCGTTCCCGCCGGGGCGGAAGTGCAGCTATCCGAGGTCGACCAGTTGCCGGCGCCGCTGCGCTTCGTGCCGCACGTGATCGAAGCGTTGCAGGCCATCGACGAAGGCGAAGCCGAGCGCGCCTCGAAAGCCATCGCCGCCGGTATCCCCAGCGCACAGAGCCCGTCGAGCGCCTCGTGGCTCGGCTTTCTGGCGATCCAGGCGGGCGATGAGCAGCTGGCGCGCAAGGCAGCGCTGCGAGCGCTCGAACAAGCGGCGGTCTACCCGCGCGCTCGCGTGCTGGCCGCGCGTGTCGCGCTACTCGGCGGGCGTCTCGACGAAGCCAACAAGGCCGTCGAGCAGCTCGAATCGGGTGCGCCGGAGGTTGCGGTGGTGCGAGCCGTCGTAGCCTATGAAACTCTGGACACGACGGAGCTCGAAGGCGCAGTGAATGCTTTCGGCGAGGCGGCCAAAACCCGTTCCGAGCTCGGCGGCCTCCTGGCAGCTCCGGGCGTGCTCGGCGCCGCACGCTATCCGGATGCGGCGACTATCGACGCCATGGCGCGTCCCCAGGTGCCGTGGGGAGAGCTCGTCGCAGTCGACGCGGCGCTGGACATCGGCAACCTGACGCTGGCCGATCAGATCGTGAAACGCTGGGAAGAAGGCGCCGCCCGTCCCGTGTACGCGTTGCGGGTCGCGCGGCTCCGGCGCTACCAGGGTAAAGCCGAAGACGCCGTGACGGCGTCGGGTCACGCGCTCGACCAGGGCACCACCACCGCGCGCGTGCTGATCGAACGCATTTACGATCTGCTAGCGAACCAACAGAGCGCTGGCGCTCGTCAATTGCTCTCCCGTTACCCCACGCTGCTCGGGCCGATGACCGGCTGGTTGAGCGCACTGGTCGATGCAGCCGCCGATCGCAAAGCCGACGCCGCCGTCAAAGTGGCGCAGCTCGAGCTGCCGCCGGATGCTGCGCCGGTGCTCTTGAAAACGCTCGTGGCGCGCTCGCTCGCGGCGGCGGGTGACAAGCGCGCGCGACCGTATCTCGGATCGCTGGCGCGCCGCTTGAGCAGAAACCCCGACTTCTTGATTGCTTCGCGCGAGTGAGCGCTGCCGCACGAAAAAAGTAGGCCCCGAGCAGCCGAAGCTCCTCGAGGCCTAGTAAGTCCCTATGCTGTCCGAGGACATCGACCCGGAGGTCGATGTCCGTCAGTGGCAATCCAGCCGAGTATCAATTCGTTGTGACTACGACACCGAGCGTGCTGGTGATCTGGCTGCTCTCCGCGTCGCGGATGTCTTTGCCGAACCAGTCCTTGCCGCCTGCGCCGTCGAGCGCGAAGTCGCCGCGCGTGTCGAGCCGCAGGATCAGATTGTCCGTCGGCTTGGCTTCGATCGTGAGCGTTGCGGTTGCGAGCGCGGCGTCTTCGCCGACGGCCATCGTCAGGCCGTCGGGATCGCCGAAGTACTCGCCGCGCAGGCCCACTGCCCAGACCGGAGTGAGCTGGTATTTGCCGCCGAGCATCACGCCGTAATACGACTGATCGACGATATCGATACTGCCGGCGCTGGTGGGCACGCGCGTGCCTTGCCGTCCGTAGTCGGCGTTCAGGACCAACGCGAGCTCGGGCGTGGCCTGGAAGCTGACGACCAAGTCGATGAGATGACGCCAGGCTTCGAAGTCGTTGGCGCCGCCTTGATCGACGAGATTGTCTCCGCCGACCGCGCCGTCGCTCGGCACGCAGGTACCGGAGCTCGGATCGTAAGCGGTGTCGTCCGCGCAAGCGATGCTGGTGGTGTCGGACTGCTCCGGACCGCCGATCCAGCCGAAGTACACGGCGAGCTGCTCAGTGGGAGCGAGACCGAGCTGCAGCGCGAACGTCTTGCCGGTGTTGTTGTCGACGCTGTTGTTCCAGCCATTTACGGCCATGGCCTTGAGCGCCACCGTTTCCGTTGCCTGGTAAGTGGCGCGCACACCCGTGTGATAGAGCGGCTGACCGAGCCAGAACACCGCGCCGCGCGTGTAGTTCTGATTGAGTTGGCTCTCGGCGACCTCGGCTCCCACGATCGTATCGAACTTGCCGAAGTCGAGTGTCAGCGGTGCATCCGCGCCGCCCGGTCGCCAGCTGACGAACGCCTGCTTGACGTACTGGAGACCGATGTCGTTGTCGCACGTGCCACTGACGCAAGCGCCGTGAATGGTTGCGCTCGGGCCGAAGCGCAAGCTAACCGTTCCACCGACGGGGTCCGGGTCGTAGCCGATGTTCACGCCGGCCCACGCCAGCGCGAAGCCGTTCGAGACGTCGTAAGCGCGGAAGGTGTTCTTGCCGGATTGCGGCTTGGGAAAGTTGTAGTTCACGCTCGCGTAGGCATCCACGAAGGCACCGAACGAGAATGCGTCGTACCAGGCCTTGCCGCCGGGCGCGGAGTCCGGACCGGTCGCCGTTTCCGGGGCGGGCATCTCTTCAGGAGCGGGCGGCGGCACCGGAGGCGGCGCGAGCTCGGGGGGAGCAGGTGCCGGGGGAGGAGGAGGCGGTGCAGGCGCGAGCTCCGGCGCGGGTGCCGCGGGAGGGGGGGCAGGTTCGGCAGGCGCTGGTGCGGGCGGCGCCGGGGGCGGAGCGGGCGGCACGGGAGCGGGCTGGGCGCTCACCGCCGCGTTGACCATCAGCACCGCGAGTCCAGGTAGTAAACCCAGGGCTTTCCCCAGGTGGATCGACCGCTTCATCTTCCGCTCCTTTTTCCAGTGTGCGCACTGCGTATGAAAACTGTTGCGTGTCCTTACCCGCCGGTACGTTGCGTCCATATTTCCGAAACGTTTCCCACGTACCGGCGAGAAAGGTCGGCCGCTGAATAGAGCGAAACTAGCGAATCGCAAACACAATTCGCGGCAGTTTGGCCTCGAGGCCGCCAAACTTTGTTTCCGGCTCGAAGCCAGCTCGGGACTCCAACCGCGCTCGAGCCCGGCCCGTTAACTGGAGCCCGGCGCCGGCTCAGGCTCTCGGACTACGGCCTTCGAGCATGTTGCGCAGCTCGTCCACTTCGTTCGAGCGGCCGTAGGCTTCTTCGAGCGTGATCAGGCGCTTGTTGTAGAGGGCCGCGAGCGACTGATTGAGCGTCTGCATGCCGTGCTTGAGCTGCCCGACCTGCATCGAAGAGTAGATCTGATGCACCTTGTCTTCGCGGATCAAGTTGCGAATGGCTGCGTTGGGCACCAGCACCTCGAGCGCGAGCACACGCCCGGGGCTACCGGCGCGGGGCAGCAGCAACTGGCTGATGACGCCTTCGAGCACGAAAGAGAGCTGTGCGCGCACCTGTGCCTGCTGGTGAGGCGGAAACACGTCGATGATGCGGTTGACGCTCTGCACCGCGGAGTTGGTGTGGAGCGTAGCGAATACGAGATGCCCCGTTTCCGCGATCGTCAGCGCCGCTTCGATGGTCTCCAGATCGCGCATCTCGCCGACCAGGACCACGTCCGGATCCTGCCGCAGCACGTATTTGAGCGCTTCCTTGAACGTGGCGGTGTCGCTGCCCACCTCGCGTTGGTTCACGATCGAGCGCTTGTGCGGGTGCAAATACTCGATCGGATCCTCCACCGTCATGATGTGCTGGCGGGTCTCCGAGTTGATCTTGTCGATGATCGACGCGAGCGTCGTGCTCTTACCGGAACCGGTCGGGCCGGTGACGAGGATCAAACCGCGCGGGCGCTGCGAAAGCTCGGTAATGACCGGCGGCAACCCCAACTCTTCGAAAGACAGGATCTTGAAGGGGATCGATCGGAAGGCGCCGGACACGGCTCCTCGCTGCAGGAAAATGTTCGCGCGAAAGCGCGACAGGTTCTTCACGCCGAAGGATAGGTCGAGCTCTTTGTGCTTCTCGAAGCTGATCTTCTGCTCTTCGGTGAGCACGGAGTAACACAGCTGTTTGGTTTCGATCGGCGAGAGCGGCGGGGTCTTCAAAGGGACGATCGCGCCGTCCACTCGCAACAGCGGTGCTGAGCCGGTAGTGATGTGCATGTCGCTCGCGCCCTTTTCGATCATGGCGCGGAGCAGCTGGTGAAGATTGAATTTTATCGGTTCATCGCTCATCGGGTGCGCGCCTCAATCGGCCATGGTTACGCGCAAGATCTCTTCGGGCGTGGTCATGCCCTCCATCACTTTGCGGATGCCGCTCGCGCGCAAGGTGGCCATGCCGCGCCTGATGGCGGCGACCTTCAACTCGGCCGTCGACGCGCCCTGCAGCACCATTTCTTTCAGCTCGTCGTGGAAGCGCATGACTTCGTAGAGAGCGATGCGACCCTTGTAGCCGGTGTTGTTGCAGGTGGCGCAGCCCGCGCCCTTCATGATCGTCGCGCCCTCGAGCTGTGCTTCCTGGAAGCCCATTTCGAGCAGCGCTTGCCGATCGATCGGCTGTTCGCGCTTGCAATCGGCGCAGATGCGTCGTGCCAGGCGCTGAGCGAGCACCAGGTTCACGCTCGCCGTGATCAGGAACGGTTCCACGCCCATGTTGAGCAGGCGCGAGATGGTGGCTGGGGCGTCATTGGTGTGCAGCGTGGAAAGCACGAGGTGGCCCGTGAGCGCGGCCTTCACGGCAATCTCGCCGGTCTCGA
>DATHEN010000731.1:0-2182 GCA_035318565.1 Polyangiaceae bacterium | reverse complement strand
TGGCGCTGGCACTGGGCTCTCTCGAGGGCATCGCCAACCTGGCGGGCGCTCTGGACGCCGAGGACAGCGCGGTCCTGCGCTGGTGGTTTCACGCGGCGCAGGAGCGTTCCATTCGCATTGCGCTCGACGCGCGCGATCGCTTTCTCGGCGTGTATGCAGCGCCTACCACGCTGGGCGTTCTGCTCGACACCAAGCTGCGTCCTGCTTCGTCCGCCACGTCCGAGGACGTCGAAGACCGGCGCGCGCCGAGCCCCGCACCGGAGCTCGTGGCCAGCGTACGAGCCATGGATCTATCGTCACCGCCTCCAGAGGTTCAGGACGACGAAGCCACCCCCACGGACGTACCGGAAGTCCAGCCCGCTGCCACGGCCACGGCCGAAGACGAAGAAGCCGAGGAGCCGAGCGATGCGTTCGTGCACCAGGCCGAGACGGCGCAGCCGGCGGAGGTGGAGGAGTACGTGCACGCCGCGCGCGCCGAGCTGGAAACGCACAGCCAGCCAAAAGTGAGCGAGCGCGAAGCCGAGAGCGCATCGGCGCCCGAGGTCGAGCCCAGCGCGGTCCACGTCCAGCCGGCTCGCACCGTGTCCGTCGAAGAGCAAGCCGAACGGCGCTTCGCGGACGTGCGCACCTGGATACGCGAGCTGACCGCCGCGCGCGGGCCGAAGCCGCTGGCCACCATTGAGCGCATGTTCGTCTCGGCCTATGTGCCGCTCGCGGATGCGGTGCTGCGGGGCTGCAGCGACGAACACGCCCACGAGGCGATCCAGACCTGGTCCGCGAGCTTCGAGCGCAGTTACCGGGACGCCTTCGAAGCGCTCAAGCTGCGCGGTAAGCGCCCGCTCATGGTGCTCGACCTGCCAGACGCGGCGTTGCGCATCGGACGTTTGCACGGGGCACGCTCCGTCCAGCTCCTCTTGGTGGACGGCATGCGCTTCGACCTGGGCCTCAAAATTCAAGACGAGCTGCGTCCTCTACTCGGCCAGCGCGCGGCGTTGACGGAACGGCTATTGATGTGGGCCGCGTTGCCCACATCCACGTCCGTTCAACTCGAATTGATCGGTCGCGGGCCTGAAGGGCTGAAAGACGCCTGCGCGACCAGCCCCGAATCCGACTACCCCGTCGCGCGCGGGCGTGCCGCTGCGACCGTGCGACGCGTCCGCGCCGGCGCGCGCGAGATCATGAAGCTCGACGTGGTCGAGTCTCGGCTCGGCGAGGCCGGCGGTCCCTTGCTCGAACGCCTGGGCGACGTGGCACGCGAGGCGGCCGAGGCGCTCGCCAATCACTTTCTGCGCTTGCCGCCCCGTACGCTCGTGATGGTCTTCGGGGATCATGGGTTTTGCATCGACTCCGTCGACGGCGGCTCCTCCGCAGCGCGTCAAGGCGGGGCCTCGCCCGAAGAAGTGCTGGTCCCGGCTTTTGCCTGGCTGGTTGGCGACGTGCACTGACGCTGGTCGCTGATCCGGACCTTGCCGTATAGTCCGGCCATGGCACAGGTTCATGGCGGCCGACTGGTCGCCCAGGCGCTCAAACGGCACGGCATCACGCACGTCTTCACGCTGTGCGGCGGGCACATCCAAGCCATCTACGATGGCTGCATCGACGAAAACATCCGCGTCATCGATACCCGCCACGAGCAGACGGCGGGTCACGCAGCGGACGGTTATGCGCGGGTCAGCGGACGACCGGGGGTGTGTCTGGTGACGGCGGGACCGGGCATCACCGACGTGGTCACGGCCGTGGCCAACGCGCAGCGCGCGGGGGTGCCGATGATCTGCATCGGAGGTGCCGGGCCCAAGACGCTCTGTGACATGGGCTCGCTCCAGGACATGGACTCGGTGACGCTGATGCGTCCGATCTCGAAGTGGAGCGTGCAAATACCCGAAGCGGGCCGGATCAAGGAGTACATCGACTCGGCGTTTCGCATCGCGCAGGCGAATTTGCCGGGGCCCGTGTACCTGGAGATGCCGCTCGATCTGCTCATGAACTACGCAGACGACGCGGATCCGCTCACGGGGCCGATCCTGCCGGTTCCACGCCCCGCCGGCGATCCGAACGGCATCGATCGCGCCGCCGAGATCTTGAAGAAGGCCGAGCGCCCCTGCTTCATCATCGGCGCGCAAATTCGCTGGTCCGAACGGCGCGACGTCGTGCGCGAGTTCGCGGACGCGGTTCAGGTGCCCTT
>DATHEN010000730.1:0-3010 GCA_035318565.1 Polyangiaceae bacterium | reverse complement strand
CCTTGGGGTTGTCGGGCAAATGGCCGGTCACATCGGCGTACACGTCGGTGAGCAGCGAGTACGTGACCGGGTTCAGCTCCACGCCGGTGACGTGGCTGGCCTTGAAGTAGAGCGACGAAACGATCTCGTGGCCGCCGGCAGCGCCGATGATGAGGACCTTCGGGCCCGGGTCGAGCACGTTGAACGGGATCGAGCGCGAGTCTTTCTCGAGGTGGTGGAACTGCTTGAAGTCCCCGTTGAAGCGCCGCATGCCCGAGCCGGGCTGGCCGTCGTGAAAGAGGATGAACTCTTTGCCCGGGAAGAACGGGTGGTCCATCACGTCGATGCGGAACACCGGGTTCCACTTCGTGAAACGCACGAGCTTGTCGCGACGGAACTCTTCGTAGGCCTTGCCGTGCGCCACGACCGGGTCTTGCAAGAGGTTCGGCACGAACGAGAACACCGCGAGCACGAGCGACGTGGCGATGCCCGCGATCAGAACCGGCTTCCAATTGCGCGCCAAGCGTAGTCCGCCAAGCGCCAGGATCAAACCGGACAGAATGATGATGCGCGGCGGAGTGAGCCACCAGATGAGCGGCACCGCCAGCGTACAACCGACCGACGCTCCGAGCAGATCCGCTCCGTACAGCTTGCTGGCGTTGTCGGGCTGGACACTCAAGATCGTGGAGATGATCAAACCGATGGCGAAGAACGACGACGTCAGCAGCAGCATCACCATCAAGAGCTTCAAGATCTCGACTGGTGACGTCAGCGACTCGGCGATGTTCATCTGCGTCGGGCCGATGATCAGATAACCGATCAGTACGCTGGCACCGCCCGCGATAGCGGAGACGCTGATGAGCCGTTCGGGGTTTACGCGCCGAAGCCGCTCGGAGGTCGCAATCGCGATACCACCCGCGCCGATACCCAGCAGCCCCATGCCGAGGATCACGTACGTGAAGTAGTAGAAGACCTTGAACGAGAAGATGCGCGTGTACGAGATCTCGAGCAGGAGACCTCCAAGAGCAGTCGTAAATATCTCGAAATAGAGCGGTCTCTTTTGCATTGCGGCGGCCGTGTGTAACACGAGTTGACGCTGATACTGGAACACTTCCTCAGCCAAACGTTTTGGCACGCGCTTTGATGGCCAATTTCGCTTGAATATTCTCGGTTTGCTGGATCCTGAAGACCCCGCGTTTCGACGTCGTTCCCGCGCCGCGTTGCGGCCCGAAGACGCGCGCTACTTCGATAAGGTCAATAGCGTTGACCCGAACATGCAAAGTGCCACGCGGCTCGACGGCCGGTAACGAGTCAATACGTCAACGCAGCGCGGCGACTCAGCTCGCGCCGCTCGGATCGTTCGGCGTCCATTTGCGCCGAGCGAGCTCGCGCAGTTCGTTCTTTTGAACCTTGCCGAGATTGTTCTTCGGCAGCGAGCTCACGAGCTCCACGTGGCGCGGTGTCTTGTATTTCGCGAGCTGCCCCTGGCAATGCGAGATCAGCTCCTCGGCGCTGACTTTGCTGCCGTACTTCTTCACGACGAACGCGCAGACTTCTTCGCCCATCAATGGATCGAGCATGCCGACCACGGCTGCCTCCTCCACGGCGGGATGGTGCACGAGAACCTCCTCGACGTCCTTCGGGTAAATATTGAGGCCGGCGCGGATGATCAGATCCTTCTTTCGATCGACGATGAACAGGTAGTTGTCGGAGTCGAGGTAACCGATGTCACCGGTGTGGAGCCAGCCAGCGCGAAAGGTGTCGCGCGTGGCTTCCGGTAGCTCGTAGTAGCCGGGGCTGATGTTCTCACCCGCTGCGCAGATTTCACCGCGCTCTCCTGCGGGCAGCGAGCGCCCGCTCTCATCCACGATTTTCACGCGGACGCCTTCCATGGGAACACCGACGGAGCCGGGCTTGCGCGGCAATTCCTCGCGTTCCACGGAAATCCCCGGGCACGACTCGGTGAGGCCATAGCCGACCAGGAGTTGGCCGCCGAACTTGCGCTCGAACGCGGCAATGTGCGCGGCATCCATGGGAGCCGCCCCGACCAGCCAGCGCTCCACGGACGACGTGTCGTACTTGCCGGCGTCCGGGTCGGCCAACAGGTACAGGAACATGGTGGGTACGCCGGCCATGCCGACGAGCCGGTGGCGCTCGATCAATTCCAGCGCTTCCTTGGGATTGAACCAACGCATCAGCACACCCATTCCCCCGAACAGAAAGCCGCTCACGAGCAGGCCCAGCCCGAAGCTGTGGGCGAGCGGCAGCACGATCAGGCTGCGCGGACTTCTGTTCCGCTCACCCGCGGTGCGCCATGCATTCATGGCATGGGCGTACAGATTCCCGTGCGTTTGCATCACGCCCTTCGGCCGGCCCGTGGTGCCGCTCGTGTAGAGGATCGTCGCGAGATCGTCCTTGCTGCACGGAGCGACCTCGGAGCGCGGGGGCGAATCGTGCAGCAGGCGTGCGATGGACAGACAGCCCTCGGGAACGCTGTCTTCGGCACCCGCGACGAGCACGTACCGAACCGCGGGCACCCGCTGCACGGCATCCGCCACCTTCGCGTACACGTCGTTGCTGGTAATCACGGCGCGCGCAGCCGAGTTCTCGAGAATGTACGCGAGCTCGTGAGTGTCCAGCAGAAATAGCACCGGGATCGCCACGGCTCCGATGCGCCAGACGGCGGAGTAGCCGAGCAGCACCTCCGGGCAATTCGGCAGCATGACGACGACCTTGTCTCCGGAGCCCAGCCCGAGCTCGTGCAGAGCGTGCGCCAACCTGCAGCCGAGATCGTGGAGCTCGCGATTCGTGTAGCTGCGCTCGCCGAAGATCAATCGCTCGTATTCGCCGTGTTCTTCCAGATTCCGATCGGAAAGGCTGGCCAGGTTCATGCCCTACATTATGGCGCGATACACGCTCCGGCGCAGGTGTCGTTCGCGCAGATGTTCACCGAAAGCAGCAAGCCAATCGCCGGGTGATTGGGTGTGTCGACCCCAGCGGCCTTCATACAGGGGTCGGCGCAGGCGAAACG
>DATHEN010000729.1:0-5439 GCA_035318565.1 Polyangiaceae bacterium | reverse complement strand
GGTCACGTCGAGATCCCGGGCCAGGGTCGCGTGACTCTCGACGAAGCTCGCCAGAAAGCCAGTCCGAGCGCCGAGGTGAGTGGAGGCCATCAGTTGCCGCTCCCGGGCGGTGCGCGAGCGCGGGTCGAGCTCGACAACTTCGTGTTTCAGGTGGCCGCGGTGAACGCCGGCAAACCGCTGAAGCACGGCGTGGGTGCCGGGGTCGATTGGAACGTTTTCATGTACTTCGGCTTGTCGCTGTTGGCGCACGCCGGCGTGATTGCCGCCATGGCCTTTTTCGTCCCGCCGCTCGGCCTGACGGACGATGAAGGCATCGACAAAGACCAGCTCTACTTGATTCAGCAGTACCTCGACAGCGCCGCCGAGCGCGAACAGGAAGAGAAGGAAGCGGAAGTCGTCGAGGAGAACGCCGACAACAAGGAAGGCGGGACTGGAACGCGCGCCAAAGGTGAAGAAGGCTCGATGGGCAATCCCACGAGCAAGGCCACCAACAAGCGCTATGCGGTTCAGGGTCCAAAGGACAATCCCGATCCGCACATCGCGCGTCAGGCCGCGCTACGTGAAGCACAGGAATTCGGCATGATCGGTCTGCTCAACACGGGCGCTGCGGGCGATCCGAACGCGCCGACGGCACCCTGGGGTCGCGACACGTCGCTCGGAACCGATGAGATCAGCGCACGCGGCAACATGTGGGGTGACGAAATCGGCGATGCGTTTGGTGCAGGCGGCTTGGGCCTGTCGGGCATCGGCGAAGGCGGCGGCGGCCGAGGTGAGGGTATCGGCCTCGGGAACATCGGCACGCTGGGACACGGTGCCGGCATTGGCACCGGGCAGGGTTTCGGCTCCGGTCACGGTCGCCTGGGCGGTTCACACAAGACGAGCGCGCCCAAGGTTCGCATGGGTGCCACGAGCGTGAGCGGCCGGCTGCCGCCCGAGGTCATCCAGCGTATCGTGCGCCAGAACTTCGGGCGCTTCCGTATGTGCTACGAGCAGGGCCTGGGTAGAAACCCGAATCTCGAAGGGCGCGTGGCCGTGCGCTTCGTGATTGGCCGCGATGGTGCCGTGTCCAACGTGGGCAACGGTGGATCGGATCTGCCGGACAGCGGCGTGGTGAGCTGCGTAGTGAGCGCCTTCTATGGCCTGAGCTTCCCTCAGCCCGAAGGCGGCATCGTGACTGTCGTGTATCCGATCATGTTCGCCCCAGGCTGAGCGTTCCCAGTTTCGTCGATGTTCATCGAGCGCGCAGCGATGCGCGCTCGATGCGTTTTGTCCGCACCTACCTGTCGGCCGAAGTGGTCCTGGGTGAGTCGTCCGAGAGCTGGATTACGGACAGAAACCAAAGCAATTTTGCCGGTGAACGGCCGACGAAGCGCCTTTACTTCGTGAGCCCCGTCCGCCTATGCTCAAAAGTCACTTGAGGTTCGAGCATGTCCGGTGAGGCTCGCGGTCGTGCCGAAGTAAGCCATTCTTGGCTCGCTCATATACGCTCCAAATTCCAATCCGAATCTGCCGGTGAACTCCCTCCACGGGATGCTGGGAAGAGGGAATATTGCGAATGAAAACGCGCATGGGTCACAAGGTTCTCGTCTGGGCCGCTGGGCTCTTCGTCGCCGCGAACACGCTCGCGTGCAGCCGTAGCCACATCGAAGCCATCAATCTGGCCAACGAAGGCGACCAGATGGTGAAGGTCAATGTGGAGGGGGCAATACAGAAGTACGAGCAAGCTGCGCAGCTCGATCCCACGAACCACCGCATCATGTGGAAGCTCGCCACAGCGCACGAGCGCAAAGAGGATTGGGACAAACTGGCGGGCACGCTCGCGAAGGCGGCGCAGGTCGCGCCCGATCACGCGAATTACTGGTTCAAGCGCGGTTACGCGCTGGTGCAGCTCGGAGCGGCCGGTGATCCGGACAAGTACGAGGAAGCGAAAGAGCCGCTCAAAAAATGCATCGAGAAGGATCCGAACCTCGCGGAGTGCTACCACTTCCTGGGAGAGGCGTACCTCTGGACGAAGGATGAGCAGAACGCGCTCGACAACTACTCGAAGGCCATCGAGCACGGACCGGGCTTCCCGTACTTCTACCCTCCGCTCGCCGAGACCTACATCAACTTGAAGCTCTACAAGGAAGCGGAGCAGGTCCTCAAAGAGGGAACGCGCCTCATCCCGCCTGGAGAGAAGAACAACAATCACCTTTACGGCATGTACGTACTCCTGTTCCAGACGGCGCAAGCGCGTGACGACAAGGCCAGCATGGTCGGCGCCATGGAACGCGCGCAGGAAGTCGCTGGGGACGACCATCCCGAGATCGCCTTCAACTTGGGAAGCACGTACGCGGTGATGGAGCCTCCCCAGAAAGAGAAAGCTCTACGGCTTTTGAATTCATTCTCGAAGCGTGCCTGTCGAGGCTCGAATGCAAGCAACTTCAAGGAACAGTGCGAGACGAGTTCCGCACTCATCCAGAAGCTCGGGCAGTGACGAGCTGTCCGAGCCCCGGCGCTATCGCAACGAGGCGCGCGCGCTCCGTGATCTTTTGCGAGCTTCGGCGCAATCACCGCTTCTTAGAATCTTTCCGGCCGACCGCGGTGTTTGATCGCGTGTCGGCCGAATCCAGTCCGAGAGTCCTCCAGTTGCCCGAGGGAGCATGGATCTAGAGCAGCGTCTGACTAATTTGGAACGCCACCACGACTGGTACGGAAGCGTCGAAGCACTGGAGCAGGGGATAGCCAGTGCGCCGGACGCGACGGTCAAGGCGGCGCTGCATCTACGTCTTGGTCGGCTTTTGCACTTGCGCTTCTTGCAGGGCGTGAAAGCTCTGAAGCACTTCCAGGATGCGTTCAAGCTCAACCCTGCCTTGCTCGATGCATTGGTGGAGGCACGCGGAATCTACTGGGAGCTCGGCAAGCTCAACATGGTGCAGAAGCTGCTCGAGCTGCAGCTCAAAGGCACGCAGGATGCTGCTCACGCGAGCCCGTTGTATCGCGAGCTCGGCGACGTGCTCTGCGATCAAGGCGAATACGAGCGCGCGACAGAGGCGTACGCGAAAGCTCTGCAGAGCTCCGACGGCCGAGCCGAGGAAGTCAGTCAACTCTTGCAGGACGTGCAAGTGGGAGACACCGACTGGCAGGATCGTATCGGCTCACTGCTGCGCGCTGGGCACGAAGCGGGCTCGTCCATCGAAATGTCGAGGGCCTTTCTGCGAGCTGCTCGCATCGCGCGCCGCTACGCGCCGAACGAGTTCGAAGCCATTCTCGCTCAGGCCTACGGCGCCGATCCCGCTAGTGTGGTGACGGCCGCGCTGTACGAAAGCCTGCTCGTCGAAGAAGAGCGCACGGAGACCATCCTGGACGTGCAGCGTCAAGTCCTGGATCGTACCTCGGATCCGAACATCAAAGCCGACGCAGCGTTCCGCTTCGGCGTGCGCTGGGCATTGCGCCATCAGAACCCCGAGGTCGGATCGCGCTTGCTCGAAGAGGCGCTCCGGCTCGATCCCGGTAACGAAGCAGCGTTCACGTACCTGCGTGAAGCGTACGGAACGCGTGGCGGCGACTGGGAGCGTGTGATCCGTCTCGCGGACGAGCTCGCGGATCGCGCGAACGCGAACGCGTCGTCCGCTTACTTGCTGGCCAACGCCGGGCTTGCGGCGTGGCGCGAGCAAGGTGACTTGATAAGGGCGCGGCGTTTCTTCGAGCGCTTGGCGCTCGTCGATTCCGAGCATCCGAGTCTCAAGGCGTTCGAGCTCCAGATTGGGCAGCAGGTCGGTCAAAAAGGCGCCGAGGCGCCCGCGCGCCGCAGTGAACGTCCGCACGCCTCGAACGGCAGCATGCCGCCGCCGGCGATGGCGGCCCTGCAGAGCGAGTACAGCGACGTCAGCGCCGAGGAGCTGCAGCCCGCCGCAGCGCGGCCTGCCGCGGCGCCGACGGGCAGGGACGCGGTCATCGCCGAGCTGCGCGAGCGCCTCGCGCAACAGGAGTCCGCCAAGCGCTACCACGAATACGTCAAGACGCTGATTCAACTCGGGGACGAGCTCAGTGATCCCGAGGAGCGCACCGACCTCTACCTGAAAGCCGCCGAGCTCTACGTCGGCAAGTTCGCCAATCAGGCCGAGGCCGTCAAAGCCTACGAAAAGGTGCTCGAAGCGGATCCCACGAATCCGAGCGCGCTCGGCTACCTGCGCCAGATGTACGAGAAGCGGCGCGACTGGGAGAAGCTGATTCAGCTCAGCATCGGCGAAGCCTCGCGCATGGCGCTCGGGCCAGAGCGCACGCAGGCGTACAAGGAGATCGCCCAGCTTGCCACCGAGCGCGTGAAGAAGCCGGAGGTGTGCGTCGATCTCTGGGCCGTCGTTCTCGAAAACGATCCGGACGATCTGGACGCGCTGAACGCGCTCTCGCAGCTCTACGAGCGTGCGCGCGACTACGACAAACTCGCCAGCGTGCTCGAGCAACTGGCCACGCTGACGTACGACGACCGCCAGAAGATCGAGATCCTGAACAAGCTCGGGCAAGTCGCGGGCGATCGCTTGAAGGACGACGCGCGCGCGGTCGAGGCCTACCGCACGCTCTTGACGCTGCAGCCCGACGACCGGCGCGCGCAGGAACAGCTCAAGAAGCGCTACGTCACGCTCGGACGCTGGGACGATCTCGAGGTCTTCTACGCCGAGACCGGCAAGTGGGACGAGTTCATCCGCGTCTTGGAATCGAACGAAACGCGCGCCAGCGACAACGAGCAGCGTATCGGCATGCTGCGTAAGATCGCCGAGCTCTGGATGACCCAGAAGGGCAAGCCCGATCGCGCGGCGCGTGCCTACGAAAAGATCCTCTCGCTCGACGAAAATAGTTTGATGGCTGCGGAGCGGCTGATCCCGCTGTACGCGCAGAGCAACAATCCGAAGGGACTGTCCGGCGCCATCGAGGTCAAGCTGCGGCACGTGGAAGACGCCGACGAGCGCCTCCAGCTGCTGCGCGAAGTGGCCGGTCTGTACGAAGGGCGCATCAACGACAAGCCACGCGCTTTCGAGCGCTATTTGGCGGCTTTTCAGCTGGCGCCGGGTGACGAGCGCAGTCAGGTGGACGTGGAGCGCGCGGCCGCGCAGACCGGTCGCTGGGACGACTTGGTGGCCGCGTATCGCCTCGCGATCGACGAAGCCGAACAGGCGGGCGATCGGCTCAGCGCCAACGCATTGCGGTTGCGACTCGGTCGCGTGCTCGTCGAAGAGGTGCAGCACGTCGATCAAGCGCTCATCGAGTACCGCGCAGTCTACGAGAGCGAGCCGGACAACACGGTCGCCCTCGAAGCGCTCGAACATCTGTACCGACAAACCGAGCGCTGGCGAGAGCTGCTCGAGGTGTATGGCCGCAAGCGCGAGCTCGTCGAAGACTCTCAGCAGAAGAAGGTCATCCTCTACGAAATCGCCAAGCTCTACGAAGAGCAGATTGGCG
>DATHEN010000728.1:0-2001 GCA_035318565.1 Polyangiaceae bacterium | reverse complement strand
GCCGGGTACCCGACAGTCCCGTGCACGGCATTCCGGTCGCCCCGAGCGTGCGGCGCGGCAGAGTGATGGTCGTGGACGACGAGGCCCCCATCACGCGCGCCATTCGGCGTGCGCTCGTGGGTGAGCACGACGTGGTGATTCTGCAACGCGCCAGCGCAGCGCTCGACTTGATCGTGAAGGGCCAGGCCTTCGACGTGATTTTCTGCGACCTGATGATGCCGGAAATGACGGGCATGGACTTTCACAAGGAGCTCGTCCGCGTGGCACCGGAGCAGGCCGCCCGCGTCATCTTCCTGACCGGCGGTGCGTTCACTTCGACGGCTCGAGCTTTCTTGGACGGTGTTCCGAATCAGAGCATCGAAAAGCCATTCGAAGTGCGCCAGCTTCGCGCGATCGTCAACGACCGGGTGCGATGACCCAGCCAGGCGGGGGAGTGGGTGGCGTGCAGAGGAGGCTCGCCAAGCAGGCGCACTACTGGGTGTTGTCGGTGGCCCTGCTCTTCACTGCGCTCGGCACGTTCGCCTACCGCGGTATGGTGCAGGAGCGGGACCTCGACACGTTCCGCAGCTCCGTGCGAGCTACTCAGGACCGCATTCAACGTCGCGTGGAGACTTATCTGGCCGTGTTGCTTGCGACGCGCAGTTTGTTCGAAGCGCGCTCCCTGGGAGATCTCCGGCAATTTCGGCGCTACGTGCGGCGGCTGGAGATCGAGCAGCGTTACCCCGGTATCCAGGGAATCGGCTTCAGCTTGAAGTTGTCCCGGGAGGAGAAGGCGAACGTCGAGCAGGAGATGCGACGTCAAGGCCACGCGGGCTTCCGCGTGTGGCCCGAGCACGATCGCGCAGAATACCATTCGATCGTGTTTCTCGAACCGCTCGATCGGCGTAACGCGGCGGCGCTCGGGTATGACATGTTTTCCGAGCCCATTCGTCGCAACGCCATGGAACGCGCGCGGGACACCGGAGCACCTGCGGCATCCCGAAAGGTGACACTCGTGCAGGAGATCGACTCGCACAAGCAAGCCGGCTTTCTCATCTACGTGCCGGTGTATCGAGATGCCACGGCCGCCGCGCAGGGGTTTCGGCAAAACAGACTGGTCGGCTTCGTCTACAGCCCATTTCGCATGGAGGACTTGCTGAGAGGTATCTTCGCTGCCGCGGAGAATCCGCGCGTCAGCTTTCAGGTTTTCGACGCAGAGGCGCCGGTCCCCGAAGCCCGCATGTATCCGCATGGCTCCCAGGTGGAGCCCGTGAACGAGATGGTCCGCTTTCGTGAATCGAGACGGCTCGACGTAGCGGGGAGGAGGTGGACGCTCCAGTTCCGTTCCACTCCCGCCCTCGAAGCCGTGTCGGGGCAACGCTTCGTCGTGCCCTTCGCCGCGGCGGGACTCGGGGCCACGCTGCTCTTGTTCTTCGTGACTCGCGCGCAGGTGCGTGCGCGCTCGCGCGCGGAAGAGTCGGAAGCCGCAGCGAAGATTGCCCGAGCCGAGGCCGAAGCCCAGCGCAACAACCTGCACACGCTGTTCACGCAAGCCCCAGCTGCGATCGCCATCCTGCGCGGATCAGAGCTTCGTTACGAGCTCTCGAACCCGATGCACGAAGAGCTCTTGGGATGGCGCGATCTCGTGGGTAAAACGGCCAAGGAAGCGGTGCCGGAGCTGGAGGCGCAGGGATTCCTGAAGCTGGCAGAGCAGGTGCTTCGGACGGGCATTCCGATTGCAGGTCGCGAGGTGCCGGGCCTCGTGACTCTGGCAGACGGTGAACAGCAGCAAAAATTCGTGAATTTTACGTACCAGCCGCTGCTCGGCGCGGGCGCACAGCCCGAAGGCGTGGTGGCGTTTGCGTACGATGTCACGGAGCAGGTCCTGGCGCGGCAGAAGGTGGAAGCCTTGGCCGAGGATCTGAAGCAGGCCGTGCGTGTGCGCGACGAGTTCGTTTCGGTGGCCGGTCACGAATTGAAGACACCGCTGGCGACCTTGAAGCTCCAGGTTCAAAGTCTAAA
>DATHEN010000727.1:0-9085 GCA_035318565.1 Polyangiaceae bacterium | reverse complement strand
CGTCGTGCTCGCGGGCTTCATGCGCGTGCTCACGCCCGAGTTCATCGCGGCGTACGGCGGCCGCATCGTCAACATCCACCCCTCGCTGCTACCCGCCTTTCCAGGCGTGGCCGCCCAGCGCCAGGCACTCACGTACGGCGTGAAAGTGAGCGGTTGCACCGTGCACTTGGTCGATACGGGCGTGGATACGGGTCCGATCCTGGCGCAGCGCGCCGTCCCCGTGCTCGACTCCGACGACGAAGCGTCCCTGAGCGAACGCATCCACCTCGCCGAGCACGCGCTGCTCGTCGAGGTATTGCAGGCCATCGCGCTCGGACGGGTGAGCGTGAGCGAGCGCGCGCCCGGCCAGCGGCCGCGGGTGAGCCTGACACCGTGACCTCGCGCCACTACGACGTGGTCGTGCTCGGCCGTTCGCTCGGCGCGCTCGTCACGGCGGCGCTGCTTTCGCGTCGTGACTTTCGCGTGCTCTTGCTGGGGCAGGGGCAGCGACCTTGCAACTACACTTACGATCGCTTCAGCCTGTGCCGGCGCTCGTTCACGCTGCTGGCCGGATCTTCGCCGGCTTACAAGCGCGTGCTGCACGAGCTTGCTCAGACGCCGCGCTTTCGCCGGCGCACGCTCGCGCTCGATCCGATGT
The DNA here is from genome assembly GCA_035318565.1 of Polyangiaceae bacterium. Classification (GTDB taxonomy): domain Bacteria; phylum Myxococcota_A; class Polyangia; order Polyangiales; family Polyangiaceae; genus DATDJP01. The sequence continues at coordinate 8,448 of DATHEN010000727.1, read as the reverse complement.
TCGTGGTGCTCAGCGAGGGGCGCCGCGTGGAAGTTCCGCCGGACATGGAGCTGTTCGCGCGCGAAGTGGAGCGCGAGTTTCCCGAGGTGCGTCAGGTCGTCGACGAGCTCTACAATACGTTCGCGCAGGTGAACGGCCTGGCCGACACGGCCTTCGAACGCGACGCGATCTGGCCACCGGGCACGTTCTGGGAACGGCTCGAGACGAAACGCGCGGCGGCCGAGCTGCCGTTTCTCGGCGCCGAGGGCCATCAAGACTTGCTCGGCAAGTTCCCGATCGGACATCCCTACCGCGAGCTCGTCGCGCTGCCTGCGCGCTTCGCGTCCCACCTGGACGCCCCCGGCGAATCCCTTCCGCCGTTTGCGCTGGCGCGCTTGCACGGCGCGTGGACGCGCGGCATCCAGGCGCTTTCTCGCGGAGAGGACGAGCTCAGCGAATTTTTGCGCGAGCGCATCGAAGCGCACGGCGGGGAGTGCCGCCTGGAGCGTCGCGCAACGTCGCTGTTGATCCAGCGCGGGCGCGTGGTCGGAGTTCTGGAGGACGGCGAAGACGAACCGACGGGCGCAGCCTGCGTCGTCAGCGATCAACCTGGAGAGACTCTGGCGGCGCTCGCTCAAGGTCAGGGCATCAGCAAGTGGGCGCGCAAGGATTGGCCCAAGGTCAGCTCCAGCGTGGGACGCTTCATCGTCAACTTGGTCGTCGCGCGCGCCGGCATTCCCGATCCGCTTTCGAACGAGGCCTTCGTGGTGCCCGCCGAGCGCGGCCCGGTCGACCCGCGCAGACCGACGCTTCACCTGCAGAAGCTCGATCCCCAGGCCGGGCCCGGAACTGAGTCGGCCGAGCAGTTGCTCGTCGCAGAGGTGCTTTTGCCCGTTCGCGGGCCTCTGACTTTGCTCGAGGCGCGCGAAGCGGTGCTCTCCACCTTGCGTGAACATCTGCCCTTCTTGGAGCGACACTTGCTCGTCGTGGATTCCCCGCACGACGCTCTGCCTCTCTACGACTTCACGTCCGGCACGCGACGCGAAGTGGAGCGCGTGCACGTGCCGGACACGGCAGCTTCCGGAGAAAGCATGCAGAAGCTCTGGAGCATCGAACCGCGCGGATTCCTGGATCTCGCAGGGGAACCGGTGCGCGGACCGATACCCGGCACGTACTTGGTGGGCAGCACCGTACTGCCCGCCCTCGGCCAGGAAGGTGAGCTCTTGGCAGCCTGGAGCGCAGCGCGTCTCATCACGCGCAGTGACCGCAATCGGCAGAAGATGCGCCGTCAAATGTGGAGCAAGATCGAAACCACGTGAAAGTTTCGCTAAGCTAGAGGGCACGTGGCGAAATTTCTGTTGGCCCTGCTTGCCGTCATCGGGCTGTCTTGCCTGGCTGAACCGGCTCTGGCCGCAGGCAAGAGCGTGCAAGTGCTGGCGCTGATGAGCGATGACGCCGTACCGGAAGCGCTCGCCGTCACCAGCGAGCTGAAGCGCGCCGTGGAGCTCGACCCCCAGCTCCAGCTCGTCGAAGGCGAATACGCCCTCGAGGTGCTGCTCGTCGCGCTCGCCTGCTCGGAGCCGCCGGACGCAAACTGCCTCCAGCGCATCGCCGCCAAAATCGGCAGCGCAAACTTCATCTGGGGACGACTCAAGGGCGACGGCGCTGAGCTCCTGCTCGAGCTGCACCTCTGGCAGAAGGATCACGAAAGCGGTCGGGCCGAGCTGCGCTACGCCGTGACACCGGACGGCACGGCCCACACGATCGCCGCACAGGCTGCGCTCTCCAGGCTCCTCGAAAAAGCTGCCAGCGCCGCTCCGACCGCGCGCGCTGCTCGAGACCCAGCGCCCAGCGATACGGGCGGGCAGGCGCGGTCGAACGAGCGCTCCGACCACGACAGCCGCCGCGTGCGTCGGCCGCTGGCCGGCTATGTGCTGCTCGCAAGCGGGGTCGCGCTGGCAGCGGGCGGAATTTACGCGGCGCTGCGCGTGAACGGCATCAACGAAAGCAGCGACTTCGGCGCGTACCGCGCAGGACTGCCGCAGAGCAGCGACGCCTGCGATGAAGCCGAGGACGGCCGCATCGTGAGCGGCGCGCCTTCGCCGTCAGAAATCCAAGACGACTGCCGAACCGGCAAGACGTTCCAGGTTCTTCAGTACGTACTGTTCGGTTTGGGCGCCGGCGCCCTGACAACCGGCGCCCTGCTGGTGCTCACCCACGATTCCACGCGAGCGTCTGGAGCCGCGGCCGCCCGACCACGCGCGGAGGTCACGGCGCACAGCGCGCGGGTTGCGGTAGACATCGCATTTTGAGACGACAGTCAGCATGCGCGTGATCGCTGGACGCCTCGGCAGCCGCGGCTTGGTTGCACCGCGCGGCAGCGCCACCCGACCCACCACGGATCGCGTCCGCGAAGCGCTATTTTCGATCCTGGGGGACGTCTCCTCGCTGCGCGTGCTCGATCTGTATGCCGGCAGCGGCGCTCTGGGCATCGAGGCGCTGTCACGTGGAGCTTTCCGCGCCACGTTCGTGGAAGCTCACTCGGCGGCGCTCGTGGCCTTGCGTAGGAACCTCGCCGCCCTCGATTTGCACGAACAGGCCAGCGTCGTTCCGGTTCGCGTCGAGCGCGCACGCCAACGCGTGATCGGCGGCGCGCCTTACGACTTGGTCTTCTGCGATCCGCCCTGGAGTGAGCTCGACTCGGCGCTCGAGCACACCTTCGCGTTGCTCGCTCCGGACGTCCTGGCTCGCGGCGCCCGCGTGGTCGTCGAGCACCCCGCTCGGCGTCCCCTCGCCGAAGCCCCGAGCGGCCCCTTGCAGATGGGCCTTTCACGGCGCTGGGGGGACACGCAGGTGACCCTGTTTGTGCTGGAAATAGCTGAGAAGCCGCGCGTTTGACTTAAGAACTATCGCGAGCGGTCGAAGGGCTGGTTATAGTCGCGCCGACCCAGGCCGGGCTCGGCCGTTCGTCACGGAGTTGATTGATGGTTTCAACCACACCTCCCCCTCCCAAAACGGGAGGCAGCGGGGGCTTCATTGCTGCGGCCGTCGTGATGCTGCTTCTTATGGGGGGCCTCATTTACTGGAAACTGCGCGGCGGCGAAGAGCCGCAGGCCGCAGCACCCCCACCGCCACCCACGGCGACGCAAGCGACCCTCGAAGAACCCCCTCCACCCCCACCGCCGGTTGTCGAAGAACCGGACGCCGGACAGAAGACCGTCAAGTCGGTCGTCAAAGGCAAAGGCGGAGGCGGTTTGGGCTGCGGCGGCGAATGCAGCGGGCCTAGCCCGCAGCTGCAGGCCGCACTGCGCGGCAAGGCCGGTCAGGCGCGTGGCTGTTACGAGCGCGCACTCCGGCAGAACAACCTGCTCCAAGGCCGGCTCGTCCTGAACGTGAAGATCGGGTCCCAGGGCCAGGTGTGCAACGCGGGTATCGTTCAAAACGCGCTCGGGGATCCGGGCGTCGCCAGCTGCGTCGTGCAGATGTTCCGTGCGGGCAGCTTCCCCGCTACGGGCGGCAGCTGCGCCGAAGCCAACGTACCGCTCAACTTCATTCCCAAGTCCTAAATGCGCATTTTTGGTCCGAGCCGCGCGCGAGCGCCCCTGCGTGCGAGAGCGCAAGTCCTCGCGTTTGCGGCTCTGGCCTCGTGTCCACTGCTCGGTTGCGGCGAAGACGGGGCCAGCGCGAGCTGTCCCGAACTGGCACTTTATGACGTGCGATCCGACGCAGGACTCGATCCCGATACCGTCGCGCTGCGCGAAGAAGCCGCACAGGCCGGCTGCTTGACTCTGGAAGGGGACGCCGCGCTGCTCCCGCCCGAGGACGACCCCGAGTCCGAGGAAGCGTCCGGCGACTGACGCACGCACCGGTCGTGCGCCCCTTCCCGTGTCCGAGCCTCGCGACAAGAACACGCCCTCACACCGGTTCGGCGTCCTCCTCACCGTAGCCTACGACGGCGGCCCATTCGCCGGCTTCGCGCGACAACCGCGCGACCGCACCGTCGCGGGTGAGCTCGACGGCGCGGTGCGCGCCATCGATCCGAGCGCGAGCGAAGTGCGCGGCGCGAGTCGTACGGATGCCGGTGTGCACGCGCGCGGGCAAGTCGTCGCGTTCGATACGAATCAAGACATCGAAGCGCGCGGCTGGGTGCTCGGCATCACACGCCACTTGCCCAAAGAGATCGCCGTGGTGCGCGCGGCGCGCATCGCACCCGGCTTCGTTCCGAGACATCGAGCGCTGCGCAAGACGTACGGCTACGTGCTGCTGTGCTCCGCGGTGCGTGATCCATTCTGGGAAGGTCGCGCTTGGCGTATTGCCCACAGGTTAAACCACGAGCTCTTGCAGCAAGAGGCGCAGGATCTCTTGGGACAGCACGATTTCCGGGCGTTTCGTGCGTCAGCGGATGAACGAACGGATACAGTGCGACAACTCTTTCGCGCCTTCGTGCGAACGGCGAGTGGCGACGAACGCATCCGGGTCGTAGAAGTCATGGGTGATCGCTTCATGTACCGGATGATGCGAATCATCACGGGAACTTTGGTCGATGTCGCAGCCGGACGACTCGAGCCGGGTGCAGTGAAGCGCGCGTTACGCAGCGGCTCGCGCAATGACCTGGGAATCACGGCTCCACCCGACGGCTTGTATTTGGAACACGTCCGACTGGATGAACCAGAGCACGAGAGCTGGCCGGTTGCCGACCGCAACATTGACTGAATCGCGATCGTCGCGTAGCTTGCGGCCTGGCTCGGCCTGGCACACGTCGTGCAGCCATTAGTGTGCCGGTCTAGGCAGCACAGCCGACGTGAATGCGCCGCCTCTCGCGAACATCGCGGCGGCGCACCGGTGAGCAGGCGAGGAGCACCGACAATGAGCGTGAAGGAACAAATCTTACTCCAGGGCAAACGGATGCTGCTCTCGCCGTCCGTCATGAAGTGGGTATCCGACGACCGCGTCATGAAGGCCGCGGAAGGCGTGCTGGACGCACGGTCACGCATGAGAGCCGCCTGGCACGTGCTCTTGAACGGACACGATCTCCCGAACGTCGATCCTGCTCTGGATGAGCACATTGCTCCCACGGTGACGAACGGCCACAAGCTCAACGGCAACGGCTTGAACGGTCACGTCAACGGCAGCGCGCGCGTAAACGGACACTCCACGCCCACCATCACGCACGGCTCGAGCGACATGCATCAGTCGCTGAAGGAGCGCAGCTCGCTGGCTAGCATCGGTGGCCGGGACGTGTTCGAGAAGTGCTTCAAGTTCATGGCCGCGGACAACGCGCGCAAGATGGGCATCTATCCCTTCTTCCGCCCGCTCGATCTGAACGACGGACCGGAGGCCGTGATCAACGGCGCGCGCGTCGTCATGTTCGGCTCGAACAACTATCTCGGACTGACCCGGCATCCCAAAGTTCGCGAAGCCGCCAAGGCCGCCATCGATCGCTTCGGCACCAGCATGACGGGCTCACGTCTCGTGAACGGCTCCATGAAGCTGCACGAGGAGTTCGAGGAAAAGCTAGCCACCTGGTTCGGCAAGGAGAGCGCGCTGGTGTTCACCACCGGCTACCAGGTAAACCTCGCGGTCTGTTCGGCTCTGCTCAGCAACAAGCAGAGCGTCGCCGTCATCGATCGCAACGTGCATGCGTCGCTCTACGACGGCGTGCGGCTCGGTCAGGCAGCCGGCGCGCGGCTCGTTCGCTACCGGCACGCCGACCCCGAGTCGCTCGACAAAACGCTGTCGAAGCTCGACGCGGGCGAGGGCGCGCTCGTGATGACGGACGGCGTGTTCAGCGCCGAAGGTGAGATCGCCAAGCTCGATCAGATCGTGCCGATCGTGAAGAAGCACGGCGCCCGCCTGTTCGTGGACGACGCACACGCCCTGGGCGTGATCGGACCGGAAGGTCGCGGCACGGCTCACCACTTCGGGCTGGCCGACAAGGTCGACTTGATGGGCGGCACGTTCTCGAAATCGTTCGCCAGCATCGGCGGCTGGCTCGTCGGCGAGCGCAAGGTGCTCGACTACATCCGGCATTTCGCGCCTTCGTTCATGTTCGCCGCCAGTGCGGCCCCGCCCAGCGTTGCGGCGGCCATGGCCGCCTTCGACGTGATGCGCGAGGAGCCCTGGCGCATTCAGAAGCTGCACGACAACTTCACGTACATGCGCGACGAGCTCCGGCGCATGGGCTTCGAGCTCGGCCACACCGAGACGGCCGTAATCCCGATCTATATCCGTGAAGATTTGCGCACGATCATGATGTGGCGGGATCTCCTGGAAGAACACGGCGTGTACACCAACCCGTTCATCTCGCCGGGTGTACCCCCGAAGAGCGCCATGCTGCGCACGAGCTACATGGCCACCCACGAGCGCGAGCACCTCGATCGCGGCCTGGCAGCCTTCCGCGCCGTCGGCAAGAAGTACGGCGTCATTTCCGGCTGAGCCGCATTGACGGGGCGCATCCCCGGCGTTAGCTCCCGCCGCGTAATGTCGGTCACGATCCGCGAAACGCGCGTAGGCGGCAATCTCAAGGACTTCCTGAACGTCGTCGACGATATCTATCGCGGCGACCCAAACTACGTGCGGCCGCTCGATTTCGAGCTGAAGCAACGCTTGAGCCGGAAAAACCCGTTTTTCGAGCACGGCGAGGGCACGATTCTGACGGCCTACCGTGATGGTCGCTGCGTGGGCCGCTGTACGGCCCAGATCGACCACGAACACCTCGCGCTCTATCGCGACGACATCGGTTTCTTCGGGTTTTTCGACACGGTCGAGGACCCCGCGGTCGCCAAAGCCCTGCTGGATCACGCCGCCCGCTGGCTCGCGCAGCGCGGCATGAAGCGCATGCGCGGCCCGCTTTCGCTCAACATCAACGAGGAGCTCGGCTGCCTGGTGGACGGCTTCGACACCCCGCCGATGATCATGATGCCCCACCACCGGCCCTATCAGGGCAAGTTGCTCGAGGAAGCCGGCCTACCCAAGGTGAAGGACCTGTTCGCCTGGCGTTACACCGTGGGTGACGTGCCGAAACGTGCACGGAAAGCCTGCGCGGAAATCGAAGCGTTGCCGGAAGTGCGCTCGCGGCAGGCCGACAAGAAGCGCCTCGAGGCCGAGGTGCGGGTGATCATGGACGTGTTCAATGACGCCTGGAGCGACAACTGGGGCTTCGTTCCGTTCACGGAGAACGAGCTCAAGAAGATGGCCGAGGATTTCCGCCTCTTGCTCGTACCGGAGCTCACGCTCATCACCGAAATCGACGGCGAGCCGGCGGCAGTGGCCGTCGCCTTACCCAACATCAACGAAATCATCGGCGACCTCCACGGCAAGCTGCTGCCGCTCGGCGCCGCAAAGCTCATCTACCGGCTCAAGATCAAACGCCCCAAGAGCGCGCGTCTGGCGATCCTCGGCATTCGCAAGAAGTTCCGCGGTGTCCGCAAGTACGCCGGCCTCAGCACCTACCTCTACGCAAAGATGAACGACGCCGGCAAAGGCATCGGCGTGAAGTGGGGCGAGCTCTCCTGGACGCTGGAAGACAATGCGCCGGTGAACGTGGGCATCAAGTTCATGGGCGGCAAAGTCTACAAACGCTACCGCCTCTACGAACGCGCGATTTAAGCCGAGATCCGAAAGAACGTCGCTCCGCCCGCTTCGAGCGGCGTAGGCGCATTCTTGAGCTTACGGCCCATCGCCTCGATCGCTTCGCTTTCCAGATACAGCCCCGGCCCCCAACCCACCGGCTCGTCGTCCTGCGTCGCCCGTGCGGCGGCATCGGCGTCGAGCGCGTGCCGGAACGGCTCACTCGGCAAGGACAGCTCGTGAACCGTCACCGAGCCCAGCTGATCCGTGCACGCGGGGCTGCTTTCGTCGTCCGAGTGCAGCCAGCGGCCGCCGAAGGTCAGCACTCCCACGCTCTCGATCTCGTGCTCGCTCAGGCGCTTACGCAAGTCGCGCAGCAGCGCCACGGGCTCGCCCGGCAGCTCGTCTTCTGCGAGCTCGATGTAGAGCGCGTGTCCGAGGTCGATGGCGCGCATGGGCCCCGCTTGCTCCTCCAGGCAGCTTCGCCAGCAGCGCCGGAACGCGCTCACTCGCTCGACGAATTCTTCCGCTTCTAGAGCGTACTCGTCGTTCTCGATGTCGAAGTAGGAGACCAACAGGCCGTAAGCGTTTTCGTCAATCATGGCTGGGGTTACCCAGATCGAGCGGGGGACGGCCCGCTCGCCGGCGGATGGCATTCAACGCGCGGAGCACGGGCGGCGCGGCCACGATAGCCCGTTCGAGCCGGTGTTTACCGGGGAACTCCAAGAGCACGAGAGCGGCCATGATCGTGAGCAGCCCCTGACCGGGCAAAAACACCATCAAAACCCCGCACACCAGCAGCACCAAGCCGAGCAGATTCCTGAGCACGGCAATCAGCGGGTGGCGCGCATGCCGCGCGCGATCGCGAGCTTCACGCTTCTCGGGATTGAAGTAGTCCGT
>DATHEN010000726.1:0-6028 GCA_035318565.1 Polyangiaceae bacterium | reverse complement strand
GCAGGTGTGATAGGCACCGGCGGCAAGCTGAACCACTCCGCCGCCCACGTTCACGTCGCCGACGCTCGCCGGGGTTTCGTCATCGCCCACCTGCGCATCCCCGTTCGGATAACCGAGAATCCCCGGGTAACTCGTGTAGGATCCGGGCGAGATATCCGGAAGGGTCGCAATATTATAACCCCAGCAACGGACATTGCCCGTGCTGAGTAGCGCGCACGTGTGGCCCACGCCCAGCGCAAGCTGCACTACCGGCCCGCCAATGTCGATGTTGCCTGCGCGGTACGGCAGCTCGATGTTTTCTTCGAACCTTGCTTCGAACTCGCCCCAACAGCGAACGTTGCCGCTGGCGAGCAAGGCGCAGATGTGAGAGCCAGCCATCGCCACGGATCGAACGGGGTCGCGCACGACACTGGTACCGCTGAGCCCGAGCGTTGCAGTGGCGGAGCCGCCGCTCGCCAGGCGATATCCCAGCTCCAGACGATCGACGGACGGCCCATAGAATCCGGCCGCGTAGGCGAGCTGCAAGGTGCAGCTGCCACCCGCCGGCGAAAGCACGGCATCGTGACATGTGCCGCCAGTGACTGAGAAGGGTGCCGCGAGGCCGAGCGCGCGGTTCGTGAGTGGGCCGAGCGTCACGGCTTCGTCGTTCCAGTTGGTAACGTCCAAAGTTTCCGTGGCCACCGATCCGCGCGAGAGCTGCTTGAAATCGAAGTCTGTGCCTCGAGAAAGTGCGAGCGGCGCTGCACCGGTGGCGGATAACCGGCACACGGCAACGGTGCGCTCGGCCGCCTCGCCCGGATATCGGTACTTCACAGCGTACTCGCTGGACGCTGCTCCGGCAGTTGTTGGTGCAAAAGCGAAGGTCAGCGTGCAGGCGGCGCCTGGAGCGAGCGTGCTGCCACACGTGCCGCCGCTGAGGGAAAAGGGTGGAGTGAGCCCGAGGCTTTCACTCGTAAGCGGCGCAAACACGGCTTCGGCGCTGCCGAAATTGGTCAAGGTCAACGTCCTGGAAGTAGACGAGCCAAGCGGGCGCGTTCCATAGCTCACGTCCGAAAGGCAGCGAGGAACGAACGAGACGTCTTCCAGCCCCGCCGCGCTGAAACCCGTTCTGACCCACGCCCGCGCGCTGGCGTCGCCGGACCAAGAGTAAAGAATCTCGAATCCGTTCCCGGTGATCCCCGTCGGAATCGTTGTCGCTATCCGCGGCTTATAGGTGACGACCACTGTGCAAGTGCCGCCGCTGGCCGCAACCACTTTACCTACTGCGCACGTCCCTCCCGTGAAAGCCCAATTGGGGCTGACGTAGTCGAATTCGAGCATCTCGATCGTCGCGTCCGCCGCGCCCACATTCGTGACGACGAACGTGTGGGATTTGGCGATCCCGACGCTCGTGTAGAAGGCATCCTCACTGGCCTCGGAAATCTGGAGCGCGGCTCTTTCACATTGCGCCGCCAGCAAGAGCGGAGACAGGAGCAGCAGCCAGAGTCTCAACGAGCGAAGCCGCAGTTTCCAATTCATGGTTGAACTCCCCTGTGTGGCGACGCGGCCCTCTTCCACTGCGCCGGCGCTCGTTTGGCGGAAGCATCGCACGCTTAGGCGTGGTTGCCTACTAGCGGTTGGCAAACGGGCACGGAATCCTGCGCAGTGAAACGAAGTTACTCGTTACTCGAGGAGCACGATCAGGGTCGAACTGAATGCGCTCGTGCGCGAGCAGCGCGTCGATCTCTTGGTCTCGATGCGGCGCAGCGCCAGCTGGTTGGTCCTGATGGGCGCCTTCCACTTTCGATCCGCTATCGCAAACGCCATCGAAACGATCGCGATGCAGCCCAATATCGCCGTTGCCGCGAGCCACACGTTATCCATCGTCTTCTCCTGGTGAGCTCCTCGTTGTCACGACTCGACTAGCGCCGCTCACCGCTAGCTATCGCCCGAACGCGGACAATTGCACCACGTATCAGCTCGGCAGACCCGGCGAGCCAAAGCGTTTCGGTTCGCGCATTTGCGACAGGGTCTCTGCCGTCTGCCGTGCCTGAAACCGCCGCGGCAGCGCCGCCGGCCTGGGATGCTTAACCTCTCTGAATGCAAATACTTCGGAGCACCACTCGAGCCGCGGGAGCATGGTTTTCTCGCGTGGCTCTGCTGGGGTCGATGGTTCTTGCTGGTTGCTCTTCGGAGCCCGAAGCAGGCACCGCGATCGGCTCCACCGCGACGAGCTCACAGATCTCGACCTTGCAGATCCGCGTTGGTGATTGGGTGTTCGACGCGCGCGTGGCGGGGCCGGCGAACGGAGAATTGGTACTCTTGCTGCACGGCTTTCCGGAGACTTCGCTCGAGTGGCAGTCGCAGCTCAACGAGCTGGCCAAGGCAGGCTATAGGGTCGTCGCACCCGACCAGCGCGGGTACTCGCCAGGCGCGCGCCCACCGGACGTCGCGAGCTACACCATCAACGCGATCGCGCTCGATACGCTCGGCATAGTGGACGCACTGGGGTACGACCGCTTTCACCTGGTGGGCCATGATTGGGGCGCGCTAGTCGCCTGGACAGTTGCGGCTGTGGTGCCTCGAAGTGTGCAGACGCTGACGGTACTGTCCTGGCCCCACCCACGCGCTTTCGCGACCGCCCTCGCCGATACTCAGTCTTGCCAGTATCAGGCATCGGCCTACTTCGATGTTTTCACGAAGAACGGCGTGACGCTGGCGGAGCTGGCGCAGACCGGCACGGGCATGGGCGGAGTGCCCCCAGGGGCGCTCCTGGAATACGTCGCAAAAGTGCTGGCCAATCCGCCGGCGCTGGCTGCTGCGCTGAATTGGTATCGCGCGAATGTTGCGGGGCGCCGCGTCGGGAGCACGATGACGTTTGGGCCAATCCATGTCCCGACGCTCTACATGTGGGGCAGCGAGGACCAAGCTTTCTGTCGCGATACCGCCGAAGCCTCCGCTCGCTACGTGACCGCTCCGTACCGCTTCATTGCCCTTGAAGGCGCCGGGCACTGGTTGCCCGAATCCAATGCCGCTCAGGTGAACCAAGAGCTGTTGATGCACCTGTCGCGCTAGCCGGTGGAACGAGCTCGCCGGCTGCTCAGTTGTCCGGATCCAAGTCTTCGCACGAAGAGAAAACGCTGAACTGGTCGGTTGACGGGTTCCACCTGACGTAATCGTAGCCAGAGCCGCAATCCACCTGATCGTTACCCGAGTCATCGTAAATGTAGATGCTGTCGCTATTGGCACCGCCAAACAACGCGTCGACTCCATCCCCGCCATACAACGTGTCTTCACCGTTTTCGCCATAGATGACGTCCGTGCTGCCTTCCCCGCGTAGCGTGTCGTGGCCATCCAGGCCATGGAGGAAGTTCTGGTTATCGTCCCCAATCAGCAAGTCATCATATGCTGAGCCCCAGAGCTCACGGCAGCCGATGAGGGTATTCCAACCAGCAGAGATCGTGTTTTGCGAGCCGATTGTCTTGAGACTCACCTCTACGCGCCCGAGGGATCGGATCCTAGAGAAATGTCGACGGCATCGCTGATCGTGAGGAGGCTGGGGTGCGTCGTGAGCGTGACGTTGTTGGTCTGCCCCGAAACGGCCGTGTACTGCAGAACGCCGTTCTGCACGGTGACTACGCCGGGGACGGCCTGAGCGACAAGGGCGCTCGTGCTGAAAACGGCGAAATTGATATAATTATTGCAGCGTGCACAGCGGACTTCTTCACGGTTCCTCCCATTGCTGACCCGCCGTGGATCCGACGTGGTCACCGCGACGCTCGACCCAATTGTCCGTTATCGAGCGTTAGTATTCGTGAAACAGAATCGGGCGTCGGGCGAACGAGCAAGCTACGGGTTTACGACTCGCAGTCCGTAACGCTGTCCTCGTAAGGGGTCGCGTAGACGGTATCGTTACCCTGCGTCGCGTGACGCTAGATCCGCGTACCCGTCGTTCTTGACGTACAGCGTATCGTTCTCGGTTCCTCCGTACAGAAAGTCAGATCGTCTGGTCGAGGATCGCTTTGAACGATCGGGCTACGAGGGCACGAACTCGATCACGAACCGTTCGCGCCTCTTTAGCTGGGTTTGCATGTGCGCGCACTGTGCGCACTACTTTTGTGAGGGTCCGCACCGTGCGCTCGTTAATCGGATCTATCTGACGTTCGTCATGCGTATGCAGCTCGACTTCTGACGCTGTCACTCTTAATAGAGTGTGCAGCGGAGAGTCGCGCTCGTGCGCGCGCCATGCTCGGAGGGCTCATGCTCGCATCGCTTCGTCAGAGAGCGTCACGGCTATTTTCGCGCCGCGCTGCATCGATTTTCGGCGTCGCAATTGCGCTCGCCTGCGGCAGCTGCGATCCAGCGGGAACGCTGCAAGTGACTACCAGCGATGACGGCGTGAGCGGTTCGTTGCGCGCTGCGATCAGCACCGCTAACTCGAGCACACGACCGAGTATTCGCATCGAGCTCGCGACAGGGATTTACGCACTCACGCACTGCGGAAGTGACGACGTCAACAGCGTTGGCGATCTGGACGTCACCGTGTCTGCACCCGTGACGCTCGTCGGGACCGGGCCGGACGTCGTGATTCGGCAGCACTGCGAAGGTGAGCGGGTGCTGGACGACCATGGATCCGGGCTCCTGACACTACAGGGCGTCACGATCACGGGCGGCTCGCTGACAGCGCCGTCAGCGGCGGAGCCAGCGCTCGGAGGTGGAGTGCGGGCCCGGGGTGACGTCGTACTGCGCGGTTCCGTGATCAGAGACAATTCGGCCACGGGTGCGAACGGAAGCGGAGCGCTTGCAGGCGGCGCGCTGGTGCACGCGGGCGCTGCGCTCGGTGGCGGGCTCTACGTTGCGGGCTCGCTCACGGCGCTGGACTCGGAGCTCTCGGTCAACCTCGCGGCCGGCGGCGCCGGAGATCCTGCGCCGGGCGCAGGCGGCAGCGCGGCAGCCGGCGGTAGGGCTGAAGGCGGAGCAGCCTTCGTCGCCGGCTCGATCTCGGTGAGCGGTGGATCGATCGGGGACAACCGCGCCATCGGCGGCATCGGAGGTACGGCGACCGGTGCGCCCGGCGGCGGCGGCAGCGCACGCGGTGGCGGGCTCGCGCAGCGCGCTGGCGGAACCGGCGCCCTGAGCCTGACGGACACGACGCTGCAGGCCAACCTCGCAGAGGGCGGCGCGTCGGGTTTTGCTTCGTCGGCCTCACGAGCTGAGCCGCCGGCGGGAGCCGCGTCCGGCGGAGGGCTCGCGGGAGATGGCGAGCTCACAGTGAGCAAGCTGACGGCGTTCGGGAACAGGGCCCTCGGCGGCTCCACGGGCCGCGGTGGCTGCCCGGAAGAAAGCTTCTGCCAGTCCTCCGGCGTCGCCGGGGCCGCGCGCGGAGGCGCACTGTCGACGAGCTCGTCAGCCAGCGTGAGCGCGAGCCAGTTCGAGGGCAACAGCGCGCAGAGCGGGGACGCTTTCTTCACGTGCTTCGGCCAGGCGTGCACGTGGATCGGAGTGCCGGCTTCGCCGGCCGCGGGCGGGGCCGTCTGGGCAGGTGCGGGTTTGACGCTCAACGACAGCAATTTCGCGCGGAACGCCGCCACACAGGGCAACGGCTTGCCGACGCTGGACGGGCTCGCTCACGGCGGCGCCGCCGCAAGTGACGCCGCGTTGACGGTAGCGGGCGGCAATCACACCGGCAATACCGTGACCCGGGGCCATGGCGGCGCGCTCAGCGGGGGCGCCGTCAACGTCTCCCGCGCGCGCTTCGCGGACAACACGGCCAGCGGTCGCGGCGGCGCCATCAGCGCGAACACGCTCGTGGCTGCCGGAATTGTCGCGGCGCAGAACATGGCTGGCGGCACGGGCGGCGGCGCTCTCGCCAGCGCCGGTGACGCGACGATCAGCGACTCGGATATTCTGAGCAACCGTGTCGACGCCGTGACGGCAGTGCAAGGCTCGCACGGGGGTGGCGGCATTCTCGTGGGCGGCCAGCTCGAGATCGCGCGATCCGAGGTGTCAGACAACAGCGGAAAAGCCACGTACCGACCGAGCTCCCTCA
>DATHEN010000725.1:0-3501 GCA_035318565.1 Polyangiaceae bacterium | reverse complement strand
GCGGCAGGTGAGCGCGCGGAGTTTCTTGGCTGCATCGCGGCCCGGATGGAGCGAGGCTCGGCACCAAGTCGGTTCACCAGCGTGCCTCAACACTCCGCCAAAGTTACCGCCCTCAGCCACAAGCCTCAGCTTCTGCCTTGGACCTCGGCCACGTCGCTGCCGTGGAAAGAGATCTGCGAGCTGTTCCGGCAGCACATGAACCCCGGCCTGTTCAAGATCATCGAACGGCTCGGGTACGATTCCACGCAGGTCGTCACTGCGCGGGACGTTCACTATCGGACCCGCGACGGGCAGTCGATCCTCGACTGCTGGGGCGGCTTCGGAACCTTCAACGTGGGGCACAATCATCCGCGGCTCGCCGCCGTTCGGCGCGCCATCGATGAACAGGAACGAGCCGAGCTCGGTCATGCGTTCGTTCCGGCGCAGGCGGCCGTTTTGGCGAAGAACCTGGCCACCGTGATGCCCGGTGACTTGTCAGTCAGTTACCTGTGTTGCACGGGCTCGGAAGCCGTGGAAGCCGCGCTGAAGCTCGCCCAGAAGTTCCATGGTGACCGCCGCGGGCGCATCTATTTCGCTGAAAACGCCATGCACGGTAAAACGCACGGCGCGCTCTCGGTGACCGGAAATGATCGGGTGCGTTTGCCGTTCAAGAACATCTCCGACTGCGTGCAGTACCGTTTCGGAGACGCCTATGCGCTGCGCAAGTTGCTCACTTCGCACGCCGCGGACCGTTCAGCCGGGCCGGCGCTGGCCGTGATCGTCGAGCCCATTCAATGCGGGGGCGGGGTGGTGGTGCCGGCGCCCGGTTACTTGCGGCAGCTGCGCCAGCTCTGCGACGAATTCGCAGCGCTGTTGATCGTCGACGAAGTGCAGACGGGCTTTGGTCGAACGGGAAAGCTGTTCGCCTTCGAGCACGACGACATCGTGCCGGACATCGTGACGCTCTCGAAGGCGCTCGGAGGCGGCAAAGCGGCTGTTGCCGCCTGTGTCTCCCGGCGCAAAGTCTTTCAGCGCGCCTACGGATCGACGGACGATTGCACGCTGCACAACGCCACGTTCAACGAGATGACGAGCTCCACCGCGCTCGCCACCGAGATGCTGCACATCCTCTACGACGAGGGGCTGATCGACAACGCCGCGCGGGTGGGCAGCTATCTGCATACCCGCCTGGACGATCTTCAGACGCGTTTCTCGGAGCTCTTGGTGGACGTGCGCGGGCGCGGGCTGCTCGCGGGCATCGAGCTCAGAAATATCGCCGAGCTTCTGCCGGGCGCCACCCTGGGACAATATTTGCCGAAACTGCGCGCGATCGGCGATGGACCGCTGGCGGTACTGGTGGCCAGTGACCTGCTCGCACGCCACCGGGTGCTGGTGGCGTTCACCGACTTCAACCGCAACGTGCTGCGTATCGAGCCGCCGCTCACGCTGCGCGAAGAGCACGTCGATCAGTTGATCGAGGGTCTCGCGGATGTTTTGAGCCAAGGCGTGACGGGCCTCATCACGCGAACCGTGGAGCGGCGCCTGCTGGATGCCTGAGATGAACGAAAATCTGAATCCTCCACTCAAAATCCAGGCTCGCGTGCTGGTCACGGGAGGAGCCGGATTTCTCGGGGCTCATCTGGTGCGCGCGCTCTCGGGGCTCGGGCACAGCGTGAGAGTGCTGGACTCGGCGCCCATCCCCGAGCATGCGTCCGAGCGCGTGGAGCGCGTGCAAGGTGACGTGCGGGACAGCGAGCTCGTCAGTCGGGTCGCAGCCGGCGTCGATTACATCGTGCATTGCGTCGCCGTTCAGCCGGTATCGCGCTCGCGTCGCTCCGTGTTCAAGGACGTGAACGTGATGGGCACGCGTAACGTGCTGGAGGCGGCACGCCATCACGGCGTACGGCGGGTGGTGCACGTGTCATCGAGCGCCGTGTACGGGTTGCCCCGCGAGTCACCCATCACCGAGGCGACCCCGTTCAACCCGATCTGCGACTACGGTCGCTCCAAGGTCGCCAGTGAGCGTCTCTGCCGCCGCTTCCGATCCCTCGGGCAAGACGTCGTGATTCTGCGTCCGCGCGTGCTGCTCGGTCAGGGCCGGCTCGGCGTGTACCACCTCTTGTTCAACTGGATCGCCGATGGCAAACCCGTATTCTTCATCGGATCGGGAGATCGGCCGTTTCAAGCGCTTGCGGTTCAGGATCTGGTGTCGGCGTGCCTGCTGGCGCTGTTCGGCGATACCCCGAACCAGGACTTCAACCTGGGCGCCGCCGAGTATCAGAGTTTTCGAGGAGACGTCGAGGGATTGCTCCGTCACGCTCGGAGTCGCAAGCGCATCGTTCCCGTACCCGCCGTGCTGGCCAAGACCGGGCTCTGGGCGCTCGACGTCCTGGATCTGTCGCCGCTCACGGCTTGGCATTACCTGACCGCGGACGCCGCGTTCTTCTTCGACTGCAGCAAGGCCGAGCAGCTGCTGGGTTGGAAGCCCGCGGTGAGCAACATCGAGATGCTGTGCGAGAGTTACGACTGGTACGTGGCCAATCGCCGGCGCGTCGATCCGGACGTGGGCACGACCCACACGAAGTCACTGGCGCAACGCGCGTTTCGTTTGATGAAAGTCTTCGCGTAGCATGGCTGCGCGGGACCAGAGTTGGGTCGACTTCTGGAACGAACAGCGCACATTTTCGGAGCGTTTTCTCGACGGAAACGCGCGCGTGTTCTTCGAACGCAGTCGTGCGCTCCTGAACCTGCAGCCGAGCGACTCCGTGCTCGAGCTGGGTTCGGGGACCGGTCACCTGTGCGAGAGGATCGCGCCGCTGGTCGGATCCGTATGCGCAGTCGAGGGCGCGCCAACGGCGCTGGCCAGAGCAGAGGAACGGCTCCGCCACCTCACGAACGTGCGCTGGGTTTGCGCCGACCTGGTGCGCGATCGGTTGCCTGCCGCTCGGGCACCTGACGGCTACAGCGTGGTCGTGTGTCATAGCGTGCTGCAGTATCTGCCGAGTCATGACGCAGTGGCGCGGCTCATGGACCAACTGTCTTCGCTGGTTTCAACGTCGGCGCGCCTGCTGTTCGCGGATCTACCCGGTCAGAGCAAGCTGCTGGTCGATGCGGCTTCTCAGCTCCGTCACGGTGTCGCCGGCGGCTTTGGCTCGGATGTGCTCTGGGCTTTGCCCGCAGCGTGCCTTTCGAGTTATCGGCGGCTCAGGAAACGAGCTGGAGTGCTGGAGTTTTCCCCGGAAATCCTGCGTGCCCTGGCTGAACGCTCGGGAGGGAGAGCGGAAATCATAGAAGGGCGCCTGACCGCGAATGCAACGCGGCGGCACCTGTTCATCGAACGGTGAACGATGCGCGAGCGTGGAGCTAGCACGCCCCGGCGCATCGCCGGGCATCTGATCGGCTGGCTCGTGGTGGCTCTGTACCTGGCAGAGCAGATCACGCAAGCGCCGAATCACGTGGACGAGGGTTACCTGCTCGAGTCGGTGCAGCTGGTGGCGGCCGGGCAGCGCGTGTTCTGGGACT
>DATHEN010000724.1:0-3475 GCA_035318565.1 Polyangiaceae bacterium | reverse complement strand
AGCCGAGCGCAAAGTGATACGGAGCGCCCAAGCTCACCACGCCCGCGACGCGAGTCGGATGATCGGCGGCGACGGCGTATGCCATCACTCCGCCGAGCGAGTGTCCCACCAGGAACACGGGCTGCGAACCGCTGATGTTCGCGATCTCGTCGAGCGCGGTGGGCACGTCATGGCGAATGAAATCGAGGATCGCGCTCGGGCGCGCGGCTCCGAGATGGCCGCTGCGCCCGCGGCCGCGCAGGTCCACGTTGAATACGTCGAAGCCGGCGCGCGCCAGGTGATTGACCATGCTGCGCGACGGCAGATGGAACGCGTAGCGATTCTGTCCGAAACCGTGAATCAAGAGCACCGTGGCGCGCGTTGGCGCCGCTACGCGTTCTGGCTCCAGATCCTCGGGCCGCTGTCCTTGCGGAATGCGCGCGAGACGCTTGCGCACCATGGCGATCGGAACGTCACCGCGCGCTACGACGAGCTCCTTTACGAAATGATCGCGATCCGCGAAATCAACGCACTGTTCGACGATCTGGCTGTTCAGAATCATGCCCGAAGGTCCGAGCCGGGAGCGGCGTACGCTCCGAGTATAGCTGGCGCCAACCCCTTAGAAACAAGCTTTTGCTGGCTGGCACAGCGTCATGGCACAATGGCGACGCTGGGGTGGCACATCATCGCACCTCGGTGTCTCGGAGGGCCTGCGCTTCACGGACTCGCTCCATCCACGCCACGGAGGTTGTTGCCAATGCACGTTCGCTTCTGCTCCGCATCGGTTTTCGCGTTCGCGAGCATCACACTCGCGCAAGTGTCGCAGGCTTTCGCTCAAGCGCCGCCCGCGCCGCAAACACCTGCCGCTCCACCACAAACCGCAGTTCCAACTCCTGCACCGCAACCGCCGGCCGGCGGACCAGCCGCACCCGCCGCTGGCGCTGCGCCTGCAGCACCGGGAGCGCCCGTTGCAGATCCGAACGCGCCCGCCGCAGCTCCCGCGGAGGCGCCGGTCGGCGAGCCGCCTCCCGCCGAGCCCGTGGAGGCTGCGGAGAAGCCACCGAACCACACGCTCGTCGCGGACGCAGAAGAAGGGAGCTCACCCGTCGAGCATCCCGGCAAGTCGTACTACTTCGTCGGCGCGCGCTACCGCGGAGTGATCGTGCCGAAGTTCATGGTGAACATGTTCGCCGACGGTGGCGAAACGGTTTACGTGCACGGTTTCGGCCCCGAGTTCGGGATACGCAAGGACGGCTTCGAGACGATCTTCAGCGTCTGGTACGCCGGGTACTCGATGGATCCGGTGCCCTTCAAGGGCAAGTCTGACGGCGAAGACGCCTGGGAAATCGTCTCCAGCGAAGTGAAGGTCATCTACCTGACGGCGGACTTCTTGTGGAGTCACGATCTCTCCTCCGAGTTCGCGGTAGCGTATGGATTCGGAGCGGGCTTCGGCATCGTGTTCGGCGATCTGCATCGACAACAGGCCTACAAGAACGACGCGGGTGACTACGCACCGTGCATCGGCGAAGGCAATCCGGATGCGGACTACTGCGGAACGGACAACGACCACTACGGCGACTACACGGAACCGAACTGGGCCGATGGCGGCTCGAAGCCGGTCGTGTTCCCGTGGATCGCGCTGCAGACAGGGCTGCGTTTCAAACCGCACAAGAACTTCGTCGCGCGCCTCGACCTGGGCTTCGGCACCAGCGGCTTCCTGCTCGGAGTAGGTGCCGACTACGGCATTTAGTGTGCTGTCTTCGAAGTCGATTCCGACTTCGAAGACTCCTGGCTACGCCAGGCCGCTGCTCCGCAGCGAGACACTAATTCTTGGTCCTTCGGGAGCGCAGCTCCCGCCCCGCTCGAGTGAATCGAGCTGGGCCCCACCCTCAGGTTTCGGGGCCCCGAACCCCGAAACGACGAAAAGGACAACGGATCGAGTCAAACCATGCCCGAGCTGGAACTTCCGCGACGCTACCGAGCACTCTCGCGCCTGGGCAAGGGCGGCGGCGGAGAGGTCTGGGCCGTGCGCGATCAGTACACGGGCAAGAGCTTCGCGTTGAAGGTGCTGGCCCGGCGGGCGTCGCCGCACGAGATGACGGCTTTGGTTCGCGAGGCGGTTGCGTTGAGCGGCCTCGAAGGCCTGGGCGTACCGCGCGTCGTGCACTTCGGTCGCAT
The DNA here is from genome assembly GCA_035318565.1 of Polyangiaceae bacterium. Lineage (GTDB taxonomy): Bacteria > Myxococcota_A > Polyangia > Polyangiales > Polyangiaceae > DATDJP01. The sequence continues at coordinate 1,318 of DATHEN010000724.1, read as the reverse complement.
GCCGGGAAGTGCGCGGCCGTATCTCGTGCGTGAGTTGATTGAGGGGAGCAGCTTGGAAGCCTTGATCGACGAGAAGGGGACCTCCGCGGCCGTGTTGACGGCGCTGGCACAGGCCGCGGACAAGCTCACTCTGCTGCATCGCGCCGGGCTCCTTCACGGCGACGTCAAACCCGCAAACATCATCGTCGCGCCGAACGGGCCGGCCACGTTGGTAGACCTCGGGCTGTCGCTGCCGTGGCTCGAGTCGGGCAGCGCGGCCGAGGGGCTGACACCGAAGTACGCCGCACCCGAGCTGTTCGAGGGCAAGCCGCTGACGGTGCGGGCCGAGGTGTACGCGCTCGGCACCACGCTGGCGGAAATCCTGACGTCGAAGCGCGACCTGAGCCGCGAACGCCGCGCGCGGCTCGAAGGAGTCGTCACTCGAGCCACGGCCGCAGAGCCGACGGCTCGTTACCCTTCCGCTGACGAGTTTGCGGCCGCGTTACGCAGCGCGGCCGGCCTGAGCGCGGGCGAAGACTCGGGCGGCCCCGACGTGCTCTGGCCGATCGTCGACATCGAAGCCACGTCACGCGAGCTTCTGGAACGCGCCGAGCAGCTCAGCGCGGGTGAAGCTCTGCGTGTCACGGGGCCGACCGGATCGGGCCGCACGACCCTGCTGCGCCGCCTGACGTGGTCATTGGCCGTTCTGGGTAAGCCCGTAGTGGTCATCGATGACGAGCTGGTGGAGGACACCGGGCACATCGAGGCAGAGCTCGCCGAGTTGAGCTCGAATCCGAGCGCCTTCGTCGTCGTCGACGACGCGGACGCGCTGAGTGCCGACGCGCGCGCGTGCCTCGAGCGAGGACGATCGGCTGGCGCGCGTGTGATTGCCGCGGGCGAGCTGGCCGCGCTGGCGGATGCCGCAGAATTTCCGGTGCCGCCACTGCAGCACGCGGCCGCAACCGACCTGGTGCGCCGCGCGATCCCATCCTTGACGGACACGCTGCTGGAGCGGATCGTGTCCGCGTCCGGCCAACGGCCTGGCGAGCTCAGACGGCTGGTGCGCGCGCTGTCGGCGGAGGCTCTAGCCTCGCCGGAGGACATCGAGCGCGCTCTCAATCGCAACGGTGATTCGCCTGCAGCGGGTCCGCCGGAGGATCCGCTCGCTCGCGCATCGCACTATCTCGATCGCGGGAGGTACAACGAAGCCGCGAGCGCGCTCGCGTTGGTGGTGCCCAGCACTGGCCAGGCCAGACTAGGTCTGGCAGTCGCCCAGGCGCGTTTAGCGCTCGGGCTCGGAGCCGCCGAACGCGCACTCGAGTCGCTCGGCGCGGCCAGG
>DATHEN010000723.1:0-2777 GCA_035318565.1 Polyangiaceae bacterium | reverse complement strand
CGGCCAGGGGCCTGCGGGGATTCCCTGCCACCGTCTGGACGCGCACCCGCACCCAGCGTTCCGCTTTCGCGACGGGTTCCAGCGGTCTCAGGCCTGCCTCAGCGGCGAGCTCTTCCGTTGCGACCGCCAGTGCGCGCTCGGAGATCCGAAAGCCGTGCCGCGGCAGGTGGACGATGAGCGCGTAGCCCTCCGCCAGCGGCACCAGGCCGAAGCTCGCGTTCTGAGCACGCACCAAAACCAAGCCCGCATCCGCCCAGCCGGGAATTCGCGACTGTTGCAGTGTAGCGAGCACGAGGCGCCATTCCGCCGCACTGACTCGAACGCCGAAGGGATCGAGATCACGGGCGAAGTAGTCGACCGTTTCCCCTTCGCCATCCACCAGTGCGGCTGCGTAGCCGCCGGTGCTCTCGCAGAGACGCTTGAGAATCGAAGCAAAAACCGAGGCCACCTGTCGGTCCCGCAGGCTGCGCTCCTGCAGCGTCGAGCGCCGACGACGGGCACGCTGCGGAGGCTTCGGTCGCACGGCCAACCTGCTCAGGGTGTGAGAGGCACGCGCGCCATTAGATCATCGGCAGCACGTACCACGGCGGCCGGCGCCGCGCGTTTCAGAGCCTGCAAGAGCTCGGATTCTGCTCGAGAGGCGCGCTTGGACAGGATCTCTTCGCCGAGCATCGCGCGCGCTTTCTCGGGCGTGAGCCGGTGCTCGGCCAGCCGCTCCTCCAAGTAGATGACGTGATAGCCGAAGCGCGTCTTGGTGACCGGACTCGTCCGGCCGACTTCTGCAATGGCGTTGGCTGCGCGCGCAAAGTCGAGGTCGTACTTGGAGCTGCCGGCGGAGGGCGGACGCAAGGCATCTTGATAGAACGAACGGCCGTCCGTGGTGATGAACGGCAGCGGCTCGACCCGCACTTCGAGACCCTGATTCGGCACGCCCTGCGCGCGATCCTTGAACTCTGCAACGCTTTTCACGCCGGCCACGGCGCTCTGAATCGCCTGGGCCAGGGCGGCCGCGCGCTTCTCGTCCGCGGCAGACGCCACGAGCACGACTGCATGGCTGGTGCGCGCCGAAGCGGGCCGATCGTGCTCGAACCAGCGCTCGGCCACGATTGCCTGGAGCTCGGACGCACTGGCTGGACCCCGGGCGCGCGCTTCACGCAGCAATTCTTCGAGCACCGCACGAGCCAAGGCCGCCCGCTGCGTGCTCGAGCTCTGCTCGGGCGGGAGCTGATCGCGTGCCGCTCGCGCATAGAGCGCATCGCGGATCGCGCGGTTGCGCGCAGTGGTTATCGAGACGTCCTGAGCGGACGCAATGCGCTCCACGCTGCGAGCGGAGACGTCGAGATCGGCTACCCGGGCGACGACTCCGGCGGGAAGCTGCGCAGTGAGCGCCTTCGGCTGTCCTTCCGGAGCCGAACACGACGCTGCGAGACACGCGAGCAGGGAGCAACTGCCCCGCATGCCAGCGCGACGCGCAGAAGGCTTCAGGCTGGCTCGAACGACTGTCATCGAGTTTTGGGTCGCACCAGATTGCTGCCCGTACGAAGAACGAGCGCGCCGACCAGCATCCAGTACAGCGCAGCCAAGTCCCTGCCGTTGCCGAGCGTGTAGATTGCGGCGGCCAGCGCCGAAATGCCACAGAGCAGAAGGCCTATGCCGATGATGTCGAATGCTCGGCTCATTCTTGCGCTCGGAAAAGCCAGCTCAGCGTAGCAGCAGCGCCAAAAGCCCGCCCAAGAGTAGCAAGGTCAACAATGCGAGCGGGCGTGTAATGGAGGCGACGCGCTGGCGCACGGAAAGCCCGCCCCCCGAAGCGCCCTGACTCAAAGCGATGCTCGAGCCCGCGTTCAGGATGATCAGAGCCGAGAGCAGCGCCGCTGCATGGGCGAGCAGGGCGTGCTCGGAGCGTACCACTCTCCATGCGAGCAGCAGCGGCAAGGCCACGCCCGCGAGACTGATGGCGAGTACGACGGCTGCGCGCGTTGGCAGCCGATTGCGCGGAGAAAGCGGCGGGCCCGTCAGGACGTGCGGGTCGTCTTCAGGGACGCTGCCCGGACGCCGTACGGTACCCCAACCGAGCGCGAACAGCGCCCAGCCAACGGCCCCCAGCGCCGAGCGTACAGGTTCGAGACGGTCCACGCTGATCAGCGTGCCGAGGAGCACCCAGGTGACGAGTGAGAAGCCGAGGAACACGTGAATTCCGAGAATCCGCGCCAAGCGCGGTCGTTCCATGACCAGCAGCGGCCCACTGATCAGGGCAATCAGCGCGATGAATGCCGTGATGCGCGCACTCGCGGCGGCTCCACGGTACGTGGTGGGATACGCCACCGTGGTCACCCAGGCGTACAAGCCCGGCAGCAACATGTTCGCGCGCACGGCGAGGCCGTAGGTCTGGCCTTCGCGTTTCCCGGGCGGCGGCATGCTGGACCAGAGCGTACCGCCTTGGGCTGCCCAGCGCGAGACCGCGCGCAGCCTGGCTTTAGGCCTTGGCTGCGTTTTCCACGAAGCTCAAGAACGTGAGCACGGCGTGCCCCGTGCCGCCCTTGGGCACGACGCCACGCGCGCGATCGGCCAGCACCGGCCCGGCGATGTCGCAATGAATCCAGGGCGTCCCGCCCACGAACTCACGCAGGAACAGCGCGGCGCTGATCGAGCCACCCCAGCGATCCCCGGTGTGCTTGAGGTCGGCAACGTCACTTTTGAGCTGTTCTGCGAGGTCTTCGAGCAGCGGCAGACGCCAAAAGCTCTCACCGGCCTGGCGAGCCGCCGTTTCGAGCTGT
>DATHEN010000722.1:0-10668 GCA_035318565.1 Polyangiaceae bacterium | reverse complement strand
CCCGCACACGCCGCCCAGGATATTGCCGGTGACGTACGACGCCATGACGCGACCGAGCCCCGGGCCCCGGCACTCCTCGCCCACGTAGGCGATCGTGACGGCGAATATCGCCGGCATGAACAACCCCTGCAGAAACCGCCACACGCACAGCTCGTGTAGAGTCGAAGCGGACGCTGCCAGCAGCGTTGGCAGGGCCAGCCCGAATGCTGCCGTGACGATCACGCGCTTGCGACCGAGCACGTCCGCCAGGGGCCCGATCAAGGGAGCCGCCAGCGCGACCGCCGTAGTCGTGGCGCTGACCGTGGCGCTCGCCTCGAGAGCCGTGACGTCTAGCGTGCGGCTGAGCAGCGGCAGGACGCCTTGCGTCGCGTACAGGTCGAGGAACGCGGCGAAGCCCGCGAGCGCAACGCCCCACGCACGCACATCCGTGCGCGGCGCGACGCGAGCGCTCGCGGCGGTCATCTCTGCCTTCTAGCCGAGGCCCGAGTGGAGCCGCGAAAATTCGCGGCCCTTCACCCGAGCCGAGCGCTCAGTAAAGGTCGTGCAGTTGTTCCATGACCTGCGCCTTCTTGCGCAGGTACGTGCGAAACACGTTGCTGGCGGCCTCCAGATCGATACGCGCACCACTGCCAGCACAATAGTGCGAAAGCGAGGCGCACGAATGGGCGAAATGGGCTTTCTCGGTTCCGCCGATGTGCACGCTGATCCAGGCCAGCACGCGGCGCGCATCGCGCGGTGACAGGCCCATGACCTCGGTCGCCCAGCGATCGAACATCGGCGCGATCAGCTCGAGCTCCGCGTGGGTGTAACCCTCGTGAATGAGCAGGGAGTACAAACCGGAGATCACCGGATCGCGCAGGCGGATGCTGTCGAGCCAGGTCTTGAACTCGGCCGCCGAGGCCAAGCAGTACTCGCGGCTCTGCCACACGTCGTCGCCGTCCGTGAGTGCCGTGGCCATGCGGTAGTAGAGCTCGAAATGCAGCACCTGACCGCCGACTCCGAGATCTTCGTCCGCCACCCGGTTCAAACGACCGCCACCGCGGAACATGAGAAGGGCGCGCGCCGGATCGCTGTTTGCGACGGCTTCGGCTTCCAGGGTGATGCGATTGGCGAGGCCCTCGACCGACATGGCCGAGTTGTTGGTGCGCTGCCACGAGCTGAAGAAGCGCCGGCGCACCTCGGGAGCATGTTTGCTCCTCAAAAACGCCGCGAAGCTGTCATGGATGGTTCTCATTGCGCCTTGCTCGAGCTCCAACGACTCCAGCAACATGTTCCTGAGCGGCTCGTGGTCGAGCTGCGCGAAAGCATCTCGCATGCCGTGCCGCAGTGAGGTTTCCATACGCGCAACTCTGTGTGTCCCTGAAATGGAATCTACGCGCGAGTCCTTGTCGATCGACTCACGCTCGGCTGATGAAGTTTTCATGTGTTTCTCCCTCGCGGCGCGTTGCCGCCTGTTTCGACTAGCGTGAAATTCGCATCCGACCGGCTCTCCCCGAGCACCGCCGAGCACGAAAACCACGCCAACACCCGACGTTCGATCTCGAAAATTCGCCTGACGAAAACCACAATTGCTACTTTCTAAGCCTTACTCGCGACGTGTGTTCAGGTATCGGACGTTGCGTTCAATCTCCCCTCTCCAACATACCTAGTGCCCAATTACCTCCTTCACGTCAAGCCCGTGAAGCAACGTGTTGCAAGTCGCAACTCGCTCTCGCGTTGAACGAGTCTGACTCGCGACCAACGCATGCGCAATGTGCGCAAGCGATTTTTGTAACATGTTTCGCTGATGCCGCGCCGCGATCTCGCGGATTACTTCAGGCTCACATGAGCAATGAAATCCCACTGCAACGCGTTCTAAATCCGACACGCATGCCGAAGCGCGCACCTGTGCGGCCGTAGGTATTCCAGGTGGCGCACGGCGCACGTGCGCACGCACACCGGCGACACGCAGCACTGTTTCCAGTTGGGAAGGACTCGATACGTCGCCAGTTCGCAACAACGAAAGCTCCACGAAACGCTAGCGCCGCTCTGCGTCGCTGCGGCTGCACTCGCCAGCTCCTGTCAATACGAAACGCGCCCGGATTAAATTTAATCCCGCGCCGCTTTTCTCACTTTCCCTTCCGACACGCACACGCAACTACATTCGCCGCAGCGCCCGCACACACTCGAGCTCCGGCGCTGCGAGCGTGCGACGTTGATGCGCTCGCAGGCGGGTGTTAGCGTGCGGTCTTCGTCCAGGTACCAGGGGTTTTCATGAGGGTAAATCGCGTGTTCCGAGGCAAGAGTGCGTGCAGCGTGTGGTGTTTGGCGGCCGCGGGCTTGCTCGTCACCGGCAGCGTGGCTGCGCAGGAGAGCGCGGACATAGCGGCCGCGCGCTCGTTCGCCGTCGAGGGCCTGAAGCTCGCCGACGGCGGTCGCTGCGATCAGGCGATCGACAAGCTGCAGCGCGCCGAGAAGCTCCATCACTCGGCGATCGTGCTCGGCAAGCTCGGCGAGTGCCTGGTGAATCAGGGCAGGATCGTCGAGGGCAGCGAGGCGCTCCGCAAAATGCTCAGAGAGCCGCCGCCCGCCAACCCGAGCCCGGCGCTCCTCAAGGCTTACGAGCGCGCTCAGACCGCGCTCGACACCGCCAAACCGCAGATTGCAAACGTCGTGATCACGGTCAGAGCGCCGAACGGCGTGGAGCCCGCCGTCACCATCGACGGTCAGCCCGTGCCCGCGGCCGTTCTCGGCGGCGACCGACCCACCGACCCCGGCGAGCACGTCATCGAGGCGAGCGCGCCCGGGTATCTGAAAGCCAGCAGCAAGTTCAACATCGGCCCGGGCCGCAAGCAAAGTATCGAGCTCGTGCTCGAACGCGACCCGTCCGCACCCGTTGCCCCCCCGCCCGGCACCTCCGAGGCGAACGGCACCGGCACGCCGGGCGAAGCCGCGTCGAACCCGGAGGCGACTCCCTACGCGTCGAACGCTCGACCGGAGGGTGTCACCCTCGGGACGGAAGGCGCGCCGAACCGGACCGCAGCCTACGTCAGCTGGGTGCTGGGCGGTGTCGCGCTCGGCGTGGGCGCGGGCTTCGGGTACATCGCGCTCAAGGACAAGAACGATCTCGACGACAAGTGCAGCTCGAACGTCTGCCCACGAAGCGAACAGGACAGCCTGGACTCCGCCAAGCGCGCCGGCACCATCTCGACGATCGCGATCGGCGTGGGGGCCGCCGGAGTGGTGCTGGGAACCGTGCTGTTCTTCACGGCAAGCCCGAGCTCGACGCCGGCCGCAGACAGCGCCACCGCCGCGAAGCGCAGGCGCTTCGCGCAGGCGGATACGCTGCGTGCCCGCGCCGGGCTCGGCGTCGGGCAGGTGAAGCTCGCCGTCGATTTCTGAGCGCTCACGCCTCGGATCCGACAGACCCTCCAATCCGACGCCGCTGGTGTAGGCTTCGAGCCCGAACACCACGATGTCGGATTCTGAGCCCTTCCGCGACCTGCTCGCGCCCGATGAACCCCCTGCGTTCGAAGTCATCGAAGGCGACGACATTTCCCCTTACTTTTTGATCTGCGATCACGCAGGTCGCCGAATCCCTCGCGCGCTCGCTGAGCTTGGATTACCCGAGCTCGAGCTGCAGAGGCACATCGCGTGGGACATCGGCGCGGCGGGCGTCGCGCGCCGCTTGGCGGCCGAGCTCGGCGCGTTCCTCGTCCTGCAGACGTATTCGCGCCTCGTGATCGACTGCAATCGTCCGCTCGATGCCATCGACTCCATTGCCACCGAAAGCGAGCGCACGCTCGTACCCGGCAATCAGGGGCTCTCGCCCGAGCAGATCGAGCAACGCGTGCAGGCCGTGTACCGCCCCTATCACGATCGCATCCGCGAAGAGCTCGCGGCACGCGAGCGGGCGGAACGAGAAACCATCCTCGTCACCGTCCACAGCTTCACGCCCATCTTTCTGGGCGTCGCGCGCGTCTGGCAAGCCGGCGTGCTCTATCATCGAGACGCGCGCTTCGCGCACGCGCTCCTCGAAGTGCTGCGCGAACGGACGAGCTACGCCGTGGGAGACAATCAGCCGTATCGCGTCACGGATCATTCGGATGTCGGCGTGCTCGAGTACGGCGAGCGCCGCGGCAATCTGCATGTCGAGCTGGAGATTCGCCAGGACCTGATCGCAGAAGCTGCCGGCCAGGCCGAGTGGGCCACGCGCCTGGCCGAGTGTCTGCGCGAAGCGCACGCGCGACTGCGTCGCTGAAGAGAACGACTTCGCGCGTCACGCGCCGGTGTACGAGGGGCGAGGCGATTCGTACACCCGGCGCGCACAATTCCTTTCGAGACGAAAGCACACTCGTATCCGACAAGCCGTTTGAACAGATTTGTTCGTTGGAGCGTCGTGAAGAGACTCGCAAAACCACACTGTGGCGAGCACTCTAGAGTTGTAGGTTCACTGCCCCTCACGTGGGTGAACGAACAGTCGCCGCACTGACGGCGTTAGTTTGGAGGACGCGAACATGGGTTTCACCGGTGCACTAACCAAGGTTGCGGCAGGGTTCATCGTCGCAGGCACTCTCGCGTTCGCCGGCTGCGGGCCAACGAACCCGGCCGGCGTGGGCGGCGCGGGCGGCGCCGGCGGCGGCGGCGGCGGCAACGGACCGGCCATTAACTTCCCGGGACCGCACCGCATCAGCTCGTACACGAGCGGCTGGCGCGACAGCCCCGACTACGGAGCCGCGACGATCTGGTATCCGCAGGGATTGCAGGGGCCCCTCTGGGGCGTCGCCGTCGTACCGGGTTTCACCGAGCTGCAGCTGCGCGGCTGGGGTGAGTTTCTCGCATCACACGGCTACATCACCATCACCATCGACACGAACGATACGCTCGTTCCACCCGAACAGCGCGCGGTGGCTTTGAAGTCGGCCCTCCAGACCTTGCGAGAGGAAAACACCCGAGGTGGCAGTCCGATTGCCGGCCGCTTGGGTGAACGCTTCGCAGTCATGGGTCACTCCATGGGCGGCGGTGGCGCGCTCATCGTCGGCAACGAGAACCCGGCGAATGTTCGCGCGTCCGTTGGGCTCACGCCCTGGCGACCGGGCGGCACGTTCGGCGCCACCCGCGTACCCACGCTGATGATCGGCGGGGAAAGCGATGCACTCGTGTACCCGAGCGACATCACGCGCTTCTACGACAGCATCCCGAACGGCACGCCGAAGACATACATGTCATTCCGCGGCGCGGATCACTTCGTAGTGAACAACCCGAACTTGCCCGGCAACGCGCAGACTGGCGGTCGCTTCGCTTTGGCCTGGCTGAAGATCCACCTGGACGGCGACGCCAGTTACCGGCCCTGGATCCAGAACAACAGCGCCTTCCACATCTTCAGAAGCACGCTTTAGACGCATTCCTCCGCAGGCCCCTGAGGGCAAAACAGGGCCCCCGCGCTGCCAGCGCCGGGGCCCTTTTCGTTATTTCTCGCCTCGTGGGCGGCGAGCACCTCCCCGGAGTCGGCGCCGGATTATGCTGGGCGTCATGCCTCCTACCCACGTCGGACGCGCCGTGCTCCGCTTGCTTCTGCTGCTGCTCGCGTGTGGCCTCGTGGCCGCTTGCGCGAAACCCGAAGCGCCACGTGTCACCGCTCGCGCAGCCCGCGTGACGGCGACTGGGCCCAAAGGCATAGATCTGACGCTGGAGCTCGACGTTCACAATCCCAACGCCTTTCCTCTGCTCGTACAGTCGGTCGAGGGCACACTCGAAGTGGCCGAGGGCGCCGAGCTGGGGCGCGGGGTGGCGCAGCCCAAGACGAGCATTCCTGCCAAGGGCTCCTCGGCCATCACGAGCCAGCTCAGCATCCCCTGGAGTAACCTGGCGGCGCTGGCGCCGTTCGCGCTCAGCCCCGAGCCGGTGCCGTATACCTTTCGTGGGCGCGCGGCCGTGGGCGGCGAGCGCCTGAACGTGGACGTGCCCTTCAGCTTGAGCGGGCAGCTATCTCGAGAGCAATTGCTCTCGATCGGGCTGGGCGGACTGTCGATTCCCGGGGCTCCACACCCGTAAATCGAGGCCAGCGAACAGCGATCTTCCCATCTCGGCCCTTTGCGAATATCCGAAGTGGCCAAATGGTTCGTCGTGCCTTAGCGCTGCTCTTCACGAGCGGCCTCGTGGTCAGCCAGCTTCTGGCGAGTTCGTCCGCGCTGGCTCAAGCCGAAGCGCCCGTCCCAGGACCCAGCGCCAAGCCGGCGGTGACCCCACCGCGCGTCCTGGTGAACCAAGCGGCGGAATACCCCGCGCAGGCATTGAAGGAGCGCATCCGGCAGAGCGTCACGGTAGTGCTCCTGCTGGATATCGACGCCGCGGGCAACGTGACCCGCGCGGTTCCGGAAGCGCCCCAGGGCCACGGGTTCGACGAAGCTGCAGTGGCGGCCGCGCAGAAGCTCAAGTTCGAACCGGCACGCCGCGGCGACGCGCCGATCGCCGTTCGTATCAAGTTTCCGTACGTGTTCTCGCCACCCGCGCCGGTTCTCGTGGGGCGAGTCGCACGGCAGGGCTCGCAGAGCGACGCGCCAGTCGCCAATGCGCGCGTCACCGTACGCGCGGCAGACGGCAGCGAACGGGTGACGACCAGCGATGCAAACGGAGCCTGGCGCATCACTGGCCTCGGACCTGGCGCCGTGCAGATCCGCATCGAAGTGGCCGGCTATCAACCTGCGTCGCTCGAAGAGCAACTCGCGTCCGGCGAGGAAACGAAGCTCATCGTGCGGTTGGCTGCGGTAGCACCCGCAGCAGAAGAGCCCGAGGCTGCAGAGGAAGAACCGACCTCGGCAGTGGAGGTCTTCGTCGAGGGGGAACGCCCGCCGCGCGAGGTGACCCGGCGCACGCTGAGCCGCAACGAGATGTCGACCATGCCCGGCAGCTTCGGCGATGCCCTACGCTCGATCCAGAACCTGCCGGGCGTGGCGCGTCCCCCGCCCTTTTCGGGCCTGCTCATCGTGCGCGGGTCGGCGCCCGATGACACCGCAATCGTGGTGGACGGAACGTGGGTGCCGCTCATCTATCATTTCGGCGGATTGAGCTCGGTCGTTCCCACGGAGCTCATCGAGAAGATCGACTTTTTTCCGGGCAACTACAGCGTCATGTACGGCAACAGCATGGGCGGCTTGATCGACGTCGGCCTGCGCAATCCCACGCAAGACGGCCGTTTTCACGGCCTGGCACAGATCGACCTGATCGATGCGCGCTTGATGCTCGAAGGTCCGATCGCCAAGACCGGTTGGACGTTCCTGGCCGCAGGCCGAAGGTCTTGGATCGACACGTGGCTCGGACCGGTGCTGAAGGAAGCCGGGTTCGGCGTGACCGCTGCGCCCCGCTACTACGACTACCAGTTGATGGTGCAGCGCCATTTCAGCGCGGACTCTTCGTTCCGTTTGGCCTTTTTCGGCTCCGACGACGCGCTCGAAATCCTGAACCAGAGTCCCACGCAGAGCGCGCCGCAGTTCGGCGGCGAGTTCCGGCTGCGCACCAACTTTTGGCGGCTGCAGGCCTTGTACAAAAACCGCTTCGACCAAAAGACCGAGCTCCGCAGCATGGCGTCGATCGGCCAGGACTCGTTCGACATCGGTTTCGGTAGCGACTACGGCGCGCTCACGATCACACCCATGGCTTTGCGCACGGAACTGTCGCACGGCTTCATGCGCGGCTTGAAGGCCAACATCGGGCTGGATCTGAACTACGGCCCCTACGAGTTCGTGTTCCGCTTCCGGCGCATCCCGCGCCCCGGCGAACCGGGAGGCGGCCCGGGCGACGTCCCCGTGGAAACCATCCAGAAGGACGACTACTTCGCTCCCGGCGCTTACACCGAGCTCGAGATCCTGCCCGCGCGCGGCACGCGCATCGTGCCCGGGGTGCGCCTCGACTATGCGACCACGACCGAGGCCTGGGACGTGTCACCGCGCATCAACGCGCGCCAGGATCTGACTTCGGGCTTCCCGCGTACGACCATCAAGGGTGGCGTGGGGATCTTTCGTCAGGCTCCCGATCCCTTCGAAGCCGATCCGGTGTTCGGTGCGACCGATCTGAAATCGAACACCTCCGTCCACTATGGGCTCGGTTTCGAGCAGGAGTTCACACGCCAGATCGAGCTGTCGACCGACATATTCTACAAGGATTTCAGCGACCTCGTGGTCCAGGGCTCCGGCAACACCGGAGAAGGCCGCGCGTTCGGCGTGGAGTGGCTGCTCCGCTACAAGGAAGACGACCGCTTCTTCGGCTGGCTGGCGTACACGCTGTCACGCAGCGAAGTTCGTGAGTTCGCCGACTACCCGCTGCACCTTTCGCAGTGGGACCAGACCCATATCCTGACCCTGCTCGGTAGCTACAAGCTCGGCCGAGGCTGGAAGCTCGGCGCTAGATTCCGATACGTTTCCGGCAATCTGTATACGCCGCTCACTACGGGCGCGTACGACGCCACCACGGGCACCCCGCTGGAAGCCCCGACGTTCCCGCCCTTCAGCACGCGCATGCCCGCGTTCAACCAGCTCGACATGCGCGTGGACAAGCAGTGGACATTCAGTGCCTGGAAGCTCACGGCCTACCTCGACGTGCTAAACGTGCTCAATCGACAGAACACCGAAGCCGTGGTGTACAACTACAATTACACCAAGTCGTCGCAAGTGAGCGGCCTGCCCATTTTGCCGAACCTCGGCATTCGCGGAGAGTTCTGATGAAACGACGATGGCTCGGGTTCACGTGCCTGACGCTCTACTGCGCCGGCTGCACGGAGTCCGATTTCGAACCGGTGAGCAAGATCTCGAGCGTGCGGGTTTTGGCCGCGCAGGCGAACAGGCCGTACGCAAAACCCGATGACGACATCCTACTGAAGCTATTGGTGGACGACGGTCGTATCGCGCCGCCCGCCGCTGACCCGGACGCGGGCAGCAGCGACGCCAGTACGCTCAAGTACTATTGGCTCAAGGCGCCCTGCATCAACCCGTTCGGCGACCTGTACTACGCTTGCTACCCGGGATTCTCGCTCACCTTCCAACCGGGCGAAGAGCTCCACCCTGCGCGCAGCAACCCGGACAAGTTCATCGTAGACGCGGATCTCGCCTTCCGGCTCCCGGGCGACATCATCTCGAGCCACCCCCCGGTGGAAGGCAGCGCTCCCTTCGGAGCTGCGTTCGCGTTTGCCATGGCGTGCGATGGTGACCACATCCGCTATCTGGGTATTCGCACGAGCCCGAGTCCTCAGAGTCCTCCCTTTGGCTGCTTCGACAGCGCTGGAACCCAGCTCGGCGCGGAGCACTTCGTGTTCGCATTCGCGCGCGTCTACGCTTTCCAGGAACGCGTGAACACCAATCCCAGCATCGAGCGCTTTCGCTTCAACGACCAAGCGCTGGATCGCTCGCAGCTCGATTGCTACACGCACGCGCCCGACCCAGGCGCAGCAGACGGGGGTTCAGCGGACGCGGGAGCGGACTGCCCCGCCTTCACGGTGGCACGCTGCACCAAGTCGGACACGGACGACTGTCCCAAGGTCGATGTGGACGTGAGGGTACCCGAACAGAGCCAGGAGTCGGATTCGACCAGCGATCGAGGCCGCGAGCAGGTGTGGGTCAACTACTACGCCACCGGCGGCAAGTTCGACCAAGAGGCGCGCATTCTCTACGACGTCAACGAGGGGCGGCTGAGCGATACACCCGCAGAGTTTCGTACTCCGCGCGTGGCCGGCACCCACAAGATCTGGGCCGTGGTGCACGACAACCGCGGCGGAGTCGAGTGGGTACAAGCCAATCTGATCGTGCAGTGAGCCTGCGGGCGGGCTTCGCAGCGCGCACGCAAGCCGGCTATGCCGGCTCGCCCTTGCGCATTTTCTCGCGCAAGAGCTCGAAGTATTCGCGACGGGTTCCCATCATGGGCCGGTTCAGGGCCCAGCGGTAGCGGCCGTACTCGTCGTCGAGCTCGCGCTTAAATTGCGCCAACTCCGAGCGGTCTATGGCGCAACGCACCTTCACCGGATCGATACCGTAGGCTCGCGCCGCGTTGAGGCCGAGCACCTTGCGCTTGATGTCCATCGTAAGCAGCGGATAGCCGTTCGTGCTCGCGAATTGCTCGCTGTAGTTGAACTGCAGGAACGCTTGAATCTGCTCCTGCGGCGAGCCGTACCAGATCGAATCCGTGCCCCAGACCACGTTGTTTTCGCCGACGTACTTCAGCAACTTGCCGATGACGTGCGCGGCCAGCGTGGTGTTGTTCTTGATCATCTGCCAGGTGGTGCCGAGCTCCGCGTAGACGTTGCCGTTCGGTCCCAGGCCATTCTGGCGCAGCGAGGTGATCAGGCTGTTCGTGCCGACCAGGGAGCCTTCGACGTACGCGCCTTCACCGAGGAAGAAGCCGCCGTTGTTGCCGTAACCCGAGTGGTAGATGATGAACTTGACGTCGGGGTATTCCTTGGCCACCACGCCGATGTCCCGCGGGTTGTTGTACTCCGCGGAAAAGCCAGGGATCGGCAAGCCCTTGTGGATGCAGAAGGTTTTGACGCCGAGGCTGCGTCCCTTCTCGATGACCGCGCGGCCCATGGGCGTATCGAAGAAGTAACCGCCGAGCGCGCTGCTCGTGGTGTTGCGTGGATCCCAGGCCGGGTAGCACTTCCACGCGCCCACGCCGAGCGTCTCGTGGATCTGCTGCATGCCGTTC
>DATHEN010000721.1:0-3636 GCA_035318565.1 Polyangiaceae bacterium | reverse complement strand
GGATCAGCGGACGCTTGCGACAGCACCGGAACGAACCGGAAGCTGCCGCGCCACTCCCTTGCGATGGCTTCGATTTCAGCCAGCGCGTACAAATCCTTACTCTCGCGAGCGCCGAACAGCAGAGTCACCGAGCGCGTCACGCCGGCGCGCGCCGCCTCTTGCAGCATGGCCAGCACGGGCGGAAGGCCGCTGCCACCGGCCACGAACAAGAGCGGTGCTGCAGCGGGACGGAGCCAGAACTCACCGAGCGGGCCTTCCACGTGCACGATTCGACCGACCATGTCCTGGTCATTGATCAGCGAAGAGAATTCGCCGCCAGGCACCTTGCGCACGAAGAAGCGGACTCGAGCATCGGACGCGGCCGGTGAACCGAACGAGTAGCTCCGCGTCACTCCATTCAGCGACTCGATGCCGAGGTTCGCAAACTGTCCGGCCTTGTAGCTCAACGCTTCGTCGAGCTGAACGTCGAGACACGTGATGTCGTGCGTGACCTTCTGCTGCGCGATGACACGCCCGGAGACTTTACGCTTGTCCGACACGTCGAGCTCGATGTCCACGTCGGACTCGGGCACGCTCTGGCACGCCAGGATGTAACCCTGGTCGATCTCTTCCGCAGAGAGCAGGTAGCCCGTTTCCGTGAGCTCCTTCACCTTGCCCTGCTTGAGCCGGCACTTGCAGGTGGCGCAGCCGCCGACACGGCAGCTGTACGGAAAATCGATGCCCTGGCGCAGCGCGGCTTGAAGCAACGTCTCCCGCCGTTCCACCGTGACGCGCTGGGCGTTGATGTATGCGGTGATGGGTCGCTTGGTGGATAACTGGATGGCCATGGCCCTCACTGATTTTGAAAACCGCTCGAGCTTCCTTTTGCGCCAGACACGCCGCGACCGGGAGGTCCGCCATTGACAGCCATGGGTCATTTGTTGACATTCGAAGGAACACCGCTGTTTTCGGGCCCAATGCCAGACGAAGGCTTCACCCTACCGGCCATCTACATCCGGCAAATTGCCGAGCAGATCCGCAACATGGGCGCCGATGTGCGAGCCTGGCTCGGACTGAGCCAGCTCAGCGAAGCGCAGCTGGACGACCCCGCACTCAGCATCTCGTATCGCGTGTTCGAGGGTCTAGTTCGTGACGCCTTGACCCTGACCGGCGAGCCGGCCTTCGGGCTCCTCGTGGGGGAGCGCCTGCTCGCCAGCACTCACGGCATCGTCGGGTATGCCGCCATGAACAGCAGCACGGTGCGCCAAGCGATCGAGCTCATGGAGCGCTACAGCCGCCTGCGCACGTCGTTCCTCTCCATCACGCACGAAGTGCATCCGAGCGAAGTGCGCCTCGTCTTCACGGAAACCCACCCGCTCGGCGAAATTCGCCGGCCCCTGCTCGAAGCCATCGGCCTCTCCATCAAGAACGTGCTGGATGCCATCTCCATGGGCGCCTGCCCCGTTGGCTACATCGCTTTCCCGTTCGAAGCGCCCGAGTACGCGGCGCTGGCACGCGAAATGTTCCGTTGTGAGGTGCGCTACGGTCAGGCGTGGGCTGGAGGCACACTGCCTCTCGATGCCCTCGACGCGCCCTTGAAAATGGCCGACGAAGCGGCGTTCCAGCAAGCCGCCCAGTTGTGTCAGCGCGAGCTCGAAAAACTGACGGGGAGTGAGTCTCTGGGCGCGCAGATTCGACGCATGCTGCTCGAAAAGCAACACTCCTTCCCCTCACTGACGGTCACGGCGCGGCTCTTTCACGTCACTCCGCGTACCCTCCACCGGCGCCTGCTCGAGGAAGGCACTTCCTACAAGGAGCTTCTCGAAGACGTGCGCCGCATGCTGGCCGTCGAGCACCTCAAGGCGGGACGCCTCAGCATCGAAGAAATCGCCTACACGCTCGGTTACTCCGACCTGGCAAACTTCAGACGCGCCTTCAAGCGCTGGGAGGCAGTGGCGCCCTCCGAGTACCGCGCGCAGCACGTCAAACGTCCGTGATGAAATCCGTGGGGCCGATCGCTTCACGCAGCCTGCAGTGAGCGGTGCCGCAGGCAGCCAGTGCGAACATGTAGCCGCGTCGACAGCTATGAAGGCACCCTGCCGCAGCTCCGAGAGCTCGCCTCGCTTCGAGCATGTGCCAGCGGATGTTGGATGCACCGGCGGCGAAATGCGTTCGGAGTACTTCGTCTCGCAATTCCCCGCTGCTCACCCACGTGCCGGCGCGCTGGACCAAATGGCTGACGAGCGCGAAGCCGGTCTTCTTGAGCCGAAATTGCTGCGCGTTGATCTCGACCACGCGGCGATCGAAGTCGAGGTGCGGGACGCATGCGGCGCTCGCAACCCCCATGGAGTGTCGTTCGGCACCTTGCTCCGCTGCGTCCGGAATGCAGACGCATTCGTCCACACCGACCTCGCTGTTGGCCGCTGCGACCAGCACACGCCAGTCCCTGGATACGACGACGAGCCACTTCGAAAAGCCCTGCTGGCGAATGGCTCGGACGCACGCGAGCATCCGTTCGGCGTCGTCGTCGGCCACGACGACCTGGTCGACCTCGGCCATCCCGACCCTGCACGTCCAGCGCTCGATTCCAGTCGAGCCGTCCATCGAAAACCCTCGACTTCGCTCGAGAGCCGTAGCTAACGCCTGCGCCAACCGCTCGTCGTACGAGTGAATCGCGATGCGAGGTGTCGGACGATCGTGCATGCTCTCGACACGCCAAGCAAGCACCGAGCCACGCCAATCGCAGTCGGAGGCCGGCAAATCCACGAGATTCGAGCGCCGGCGAGCAGCGCCGCTGCTCGATGTGCAACACGAAGTGATACACACGGCGCCGACCGCTGTGTCATCGAGTGCTGCGTCTATCGCGTCGCACCTCGAAAAGGCCGGGCTCTTTTTATGCTTCGGGTGCGAGCTCGAACACAGCCTGCTCGAACGAGAGCGGACTGGCCGCATCGAGCAGGCGGGTTCGAGCTTCCCTCATCACATTTTCGAGTCGCAGGCCGCGAAGAGTTCCGTTCTGCTCGGCCGCAGCGCTGAGCAGCGCAATCCCCCGCGAAGCGAGCCGACGCGCCGCCGGCTCGTTCTCGCTCTGCACCTTCAACAGCGCTGCCGCAATTTGGATCAGCCCCTTCAAGGCGGAGAATTCGGCGGAGCCTCGCGCTGCGGCGCGCCACAACCTCTCCCACCCCTCGTGCGCTTCCCAGTAAAAGCGCGCGTTGAATAGATCGATTGAGTAGGCCCAAAGCTCGGTCTCGCCGAGTGCGTCCCAATCGATGTGCTCCCGGCGCGCACCCGCGCCGCGTGGCGTCACGCCGGGCAGATAGCGTGACTCTGGCAATGGGAGTGAACTCAGCCTCACGCTGTGGGAACCCTGACCGGGTGTGCCGGGGTTGGCACAACTCGCACTTCGGCTCATGCAATCATGCCGCTATTTTCGCGCAATTGTCACTGGAACGCGCTTTGCTTTACCCTGAAGCCATGCACTCTTCCGATGACGTCTTCAATCCGGACGTGATCGCGCGAAAGCTGGGTCGCGCCATCGCCCAGGGCGTGGCGCTCGCCTCGCTCGCGAGTCTTGCGGGCTGCTCCTCGGATTCATCCGCTGAAAAGCCGAACACCAACCTCGTGCCGTACGCGCTGAACGGAGTCGGCTGCTGG
>DATHEN010000720.1:0-5257 GCA_035318565.1 Polyangiaceae bacterium | reverse complement strand
TCACAACGTCGGCCTCGCAGAAGGTCCAACCCGCGCCGGCATTTTCAACGGGGACGACCACGGCGCCGCGCGCGATCTGCTGACAGCCGCTCGAGATCCGCTCGCCATCACCGGTCCCTACAGCGATGGCAACGATGGCCGCCTACCTGCGAGCATTGGCCGCGAGCTCGAAGGCGCCTTTCGTACGCCGACTTTGCGCTGCGTCGCGAGTCGTCCGAGCTTCATGCATTCGGGCCTGCTCCACACGCTGGAAGAGGTCGTGGCGTTCTTCGATCGCGGCGGCGATGCACAGGGCACGTTCGTGGGCTCGAGCGAACTGCGACCGCTCGGACTCACGAGCGGCGAACGCGCGGATCTCGTCGCGTTCCTGAAAGCGCTCGAGGGCCCCGGCGCAGCGGCGGAGCTACGAAAAGCGCCATGAAACAGCGCAACTTCTGGCATGCTCTGCCGAGACTCTCGAGCCTGTTCGCGCTGCTGGGCTGCACGGGAACGGTCGACCCGAACGCCGGTGGAGCGGGCTCCGGCGGCAGCGGCGCGGCGGGCACCAGCGGGCAAGCGGGCACCAGCGGGCAAGCGGGTGCCAGCGGGCAAGCGGGTGGTAGCCAGTCAGGCGGCGGGCAGGATGCCTCGGGAGGCAGCAGCGGGAGCAACACGGGCGGCGGCGGCAGAGGAGGCTCGCCGAGCTATCCCCCGGGGCCTCCGGGGTGCGGCCTTGCCCAGGCGGCGTTCTGCGACACCTTCGATGCGCCGGCACGCAGCGCCACACGCGCGGGTGAGCTCGACGGAAAGAAGTGGAGCGCGGCGCGCATGTGCAACATCGGGGGGCCGAGCGCGGACGGCGAAGCCGTCGCCATCGGCCCCGCAACCGTGAAGAGCTGTCGCAACGGGCTGCCCGCGACGGTGTTCCCGAGCTCCGACGCGCTGATCTGCGACGGGACGCCGGCGATTCACAGCAATCACCTGCTCGTGCTGAGCGCCGCTCAGAACTACGGGCAGAATTCGTATCGCGTCCGACAGCCGTTCGACTTCGCGAATCGCACGGGCCGCATCGTCTTCGACGCGGAGGGACACAGCGTCGGCCTGCAAGGCTGGATCTCGCTCGAGATCACCGAAGATCCGACGCCTGCGCCGTCGTTCACGCTGCTGCAAAACCTCGAGAACGGCGCGGTCCCGCAGAACGGCATCGAGATTCAGCTGTACGGCACCTGCGGCGGGGACAACGTCGGGATCACGCATCTCATCGTGTACGACGACTACGCGCAGAACGTGGTGCTGAGCGACGGCCCGTGCGCGCCGGCAGCAGCGGGCAAGCTGAATCACTTCGAGGTCCGGCTATCCACGACTCGCGTCGAGGTCTTCGCCACCCCCGCCTCGAACGACGGGGTCAGCTTCGGAGCTCCCGTGCTCCTGGGCTCGAAAGACATCCAGCTGCCGTTCTCGCGCGGGTACGTGCACTTCACCACGCACAACCACGCCAGCCTGAAATACAGCGAGGGTAAGCTGGATGCGTGGAGCGCGCGCTGGGACAACATCGGCTTCGACGGCGCAGCGATCACTTCCGGCTTTCGCGAATACGAAGCGCTGGATTCTCTGACCCCCGCCGGCAGCGGCAAGGTCAACGTGGGCTGGCGCCTGCCGGACGTCTCTGCCGGCACGCCAGCTAGCATCGAGATCAAAAACGTCGACCCCGCCGGCGCCGTGCGCGCACGGCTCGCGCTCGAGAACTGGAGTTATCACACGCCCGATTCGCCGGCGCCCAGCGGATACGCGCTCAACTATCGCCTCAACGGGCGCGCCTGGAAGACGCGCAAACTCACGCCGAGCGAGCTGCGCATGATGACGGAGCTCGACAACGCCGGCACGCGCTCGCTGATGCTCGACGTCGACGTCGCAGATCTGCTAGCCGGCACCAACGTTCTGCAGCTCACCAACAACGGCGCCACCACGGACCCGTACCCACCCGTCGCATTGAACGTCGATCTAGTCTTGGAGACGAAATAATTCGTTGCGCGCTGGGTCTCCACGCGATGCTTCCATGCAGCGCCGGCACACACACCCGCGCGACGGCACGAACGAGGCGGTTCCCGTTTGGATTTTCAAGTTGGGGTCTTAACTTTGAAATCAAAAATGAAGACGCTCCCGCTGGACACGCGAAATCCGGCCCCACGCAGAGCTCCGCAGCACCTGTTGCCCGTGCTTGCGAGGCGGCAGCGTTAAAATTTTTGAATGAGCGCCCACAGGAACGGGCGCGTCGGTAATTCGTGTGGCAGCGCTAGCGCAGACGAACTGCGAGCGAGTGCCGCACAACAACGCGCATGCCCGTGGTGTAAAGAGGCGTGCGCAAGCGAAATATCCAACGGCTGTGCGCGGCACAGGAGTCGGTACGCAGGGTTCGCTTCCGCGGGGTTGACGCGGCGTCAGCTGCCCGGGGCTCAATCGCGTGCGCGCACGCCGATCGTCACCTATCGGTTCGCCGCTGGCACCTGTGCTCACTCGAGCGGCGACGACTCCGTAGTGCTCGTTTCGATCCGGTCCAAACCCCGCGAAGACCAGCGCCAGCGAAGTGCGCAGGTCCATCGTGATTTTCCGCTCCAGTTCCTCGTGCGTAGCGCACTGCGGCGGCGCTTCGTCCGGCCCGCGCGTTGCTAAAAAGCGGCGCCCGTGCGAGGTGTGGCGCTATGCGATCAGGGGGCGGCATGACCGCGGAGCAGAGAATCGATGGCTCGAGCAGGTTCGCGCTCGGCGGTCGGATGCTCTGCAGAGCAGCGCTGCTCCTGCCGATGGGGTGCGTCATCTGGACGCTGGGTTCTTGCGAACCGGATCGAACCATCCGCGTCAGCGTGCTCACCGATGGCGGAAAGGATTCGCTCCGCGCGGCGTTCGATCGCATCAATGCAGAGCGGCCGGAACCCGCGCGCGCGACGGTCATCGAGCTCGGCGCCGGCACGTACGAGCTCACGCTCTGCGGGGTCGATGACACGAATGCCAGCGGCGACCTCGATCTCACGACGGACTTGCCGGTATCGCTGCTCGCCAGAACTGACGGCGTCGTCATTCGTCAAACCTGCGCCGGTGAGCGCGTGCTCGACGCGCACCGAAGCGGGCGGTTGACGCTGATTGGAGTGACAATCACCGGCGGAGCACTGATTGCATCGGATCCGAGTCAGCCAGCACGGGGTGGCGGCCTGCGCGCGCAGGGTGACGTGACGCTAAACCGCGCAACGTTCACGTCGAACGTTGCGACGGGCACGAGCGCGTTCGGCGGGGGGCTCTACGTTGGAGGCTCGCTTCACGCTTGGCAGGCCACGCTGTCGGCCAATCGCGCCAGCAGCTTCGCGCCGCCGAGCGGCGGGCCTGCTGGCACGAGTGAAGGCGGTGGAGCTTTCGTGGAAGGGGCCATCACGCTCATCGACGGCTCCGTGGAGAACAACTCGGCAGTGGGGGGACCCGGAAGCGCCACGGGAGGACCAGGGGACGCGCGCGGCGGCGGGCTAGCGCAGGCCGCAGCGAGCTCGGCTCCAGTCTCCGTCACCGCAACCACTTTTCTCAGCAATAGCGCGCAAGGCGGATACATCCCGGGAAACGGCAATGGTGGAGCGGCAACGGGTGGAGCGCTGGCGGCGGCGGGCCCGCTCGCTGCGACTAACGTTACAGCGACTCAAAACGCCGCTCTCGGAGGTGGCTCGAGCGCTCCCATCGGCACATTTCCTCCGCCCGCTGCTTTCGTCGTGGTCGCGGGCGGCAGCGCTCGCGGCGGTGCGCTGTCCACGAGTGGCAGCGCATCGATCGTCACCAGCCAATTTTCCGGCAATCGAGTGGCCACGTCGCATCGAGGCACCACCTCTATACGGACCGCGCCGGACCCAACGTTCTTTTGCCGGAGCACCTCGGCGCCTTCGAATCCAGGTGCAGCGCTCGGTGGCGCCGTTTGGGTGGGCCGAAGCGCAGCGTTGACCGGCGGCAGTTATTCTCAAAACACCACGACTTCGGGCGTTCTGCTCGTGAACACGTGCACGGGCTCGTCCTGCACATTCTCGTTTCCGCCCTGCGCAGATTCGCCGGGAGTGTTCCTCGTAAGCCGGGGCGGAGCCGTCGCAGCCGAAGGCGCGCTCGCTGTCGACGGCGGAGAGTATGCCGGCAATGGCGCACAAGCCGACGGGAACCGCGCTCCGGATGGCGCTGCCATCAGCGGTCTGCAAGACGCCACCATCACCGCCGGGCACATCCACGACAGCCAGGGCATCGGCTCTGCCTTGTCGGTCACGGGCCGCTTGCAGCTTTCAGAAACTCAGGTGCTCGGCAATGCCGGCTCCGGAGTCGACGCGGGTTTCATCGAAGCGAAGAACGTGACCATCGCCAACAACCAAGCTCGCGGCATCGGCGGTGCCGAGGTGACGCTGGTGAATACGAGCGTGGTCGGCAACGGTGAGTTCGGAGTCGTTGCCGGCTCGGCGCTGAAATTGAGACACTGTACGATCGCCGATAACTGGATCAATCTGAACGCACCACGCCTATCCAGCCACGGCTCGGCCGTGATTGGGCGTGAGGGAGCGCAGAACTGTTGGGTGTCGGATGCGGTAACGGTCTCGTCTTACAATTGGTTCAGCGACGATAGCTGCGGATTGGCCGGCGCCGGCGATCATCAGGAAAACGCCGCGTTCCTGCTCGGGCCGCTTGCGGACAACGGGGGCACCATTCTCACACGCGCGCCCTCGTTGCCGAGTGTGCTGGTCGATCTCATCCCGGCCGCGTCTTGTCCCGAGACGACCGATGCGCGTGGCATCAGTCGTCCACAAGGAGCTGCTTGCGATGTGGGTGCGGTCGAATTGACGCAGTGACGTCAGTGATTGCTCTACACCCTCGCTTATTTCACGACCTGGCCGCGTGGCTCGCGATTCTGAAATTCCAGCATCCAGCCGGGATACTCAGCAGGTAGCGCACTGGCCTCATCGAGCTGCTGGACCTGCTCTGACGATAGCTTCAAGTCTACGGCCGCGATGTTATCGAGAAGCTGCTCGCTCGTTTTCGCGCCGATGATGACGCTTGTCACGAATGGGCGGGTGAGCTGCCAGGCGAGTGCGACGCGCGCAACGGAAACGCCTGCCTGCTCGGCGACCTTTCGCAGCGCCGAAAGAACGGTTGGCAAGCGATCGCGGTTTACGGGTGGGAAATCGAAGGAATTGCGCCGTGCTCCTTCGGGTCCGGTCTTGTCGGGATCGAACTTACCGGAAAGCAAGCCGCCTGCGAGCGGACTCCA
>DATHEN010000719.1:0-5640 GCA_035318565.1 Polyangiaceae bacterium | reverse complement strand
CGGATCCTCGAAATGCTGCGCCCTCAATCCCTCCGACCCCGCTCCAAATGCGGCGAGCGCGGCCAGGACACGCGCCCCGTTGTCAGCGGTCGGCCTAACCCAAAGGTCCATGTCCTTCGTCAGCCGAGGGTAGCCGTGCGCGATCACGGCTTGCCCGCCAACGAGCAAAAACTCAGCGTCGTGGGCGCTGAGTAAGCTGCAGAGTTCGATCCAGTCGGGAAGCATTTCGGTGGTAATTGCGGACCCAGAATGCGTGCAGCTCGGAGCCGACACGCAGCCGCTCGGCAGGGGTCATACCAGCAACTTCCGCGCGCTCGGCGCGCTTGGCGTCGGCATGACTGGTGAACACGCGTACGCTTCGATCCACGGCCGAAGGATACCACGGACTAGCCCGGACCTTCTGAAGCGATTCGCGGTGAGGGGACACTACTCGGGGACGCAGACGTCATTCCGACAGCGGTGGCTCTGCAGACCGCACTCGCCGTCGCCCTCGCAGGCGTCGCGACACTTGCCGTCGGCGTCGCAGGCGAGTCCATTTTTTCATCGTCTTTTCCGACACCGCCGATGCATGTGGCTACGCAATGACGACTCAGGCGCCACTCGTGTCTGACGCCCCCGAGAGGCGGAGGCGTTGCTCCGGCGCGCACCTTGACAGCCAGCGACACCCGGGGCCGTTGCGCCAATACCTCTACTCCGTAAAACGCGAGTCTCCGCCTACCAACGACGCAGCGCTCCGCGGTCATTTTCCCTCGCGACGCCCCGCCCCTGGGAGGCGTGGCGAGAATGTCCCAGTGGCTCTTGATCTGCGGGAATCGCGACTTAGTTTCTGGTGGCGGGCACGCTCCGTGCTCGGGTTACGGGAGTGAAGAACGCCCGGTGCTCTCGGCGTAAGCGGCCTGGCCCTCGGGCGAGGGTGAGCCGCTCCGAAGCGCTGCCGGGGCAAGGTGTTGAGCCATGCGAATGGATCGGTTGACGACTAAGAGCCAGGAGGCGGTGCGAGCCGCAGTGGATGGCGCCATGCGGCGCGGCAATCCGGAGGTGATTCCGGAGCACGTCTTGATGGCCATTCTGGAGCAGGACGACGGAGTGGGTGCGCCGCTCGTGGAGCGCGTGGGCGCGAAGCCCAAAGCGCTGATCCAGGATCTGGAGCAGCGCGTGAAGGCCTTGCCTCAGGTGAGCGGCGGAGCGGAGCCGAGCTTTGGCAGGCGGACGCTGCCCTTTTTGAACAACGCGGAAAACGAGGCCAAGCGTCTGAAGGACGACTACGTCTCGGTCGAGCACTTCCTGCTCTCGGCCGCCAAGCACGACAAAGACGTGCAGGCGATCTTCGATCGCCACGGCATCAGCTACGACCGCTTGATGCAGGCGCTCGCGCAAATCCGCGGCAGCCAGCGCGTCACCGATCAGGATCCGGAAGGGAAATTCCAGGCGCTAGAAAAATACACGCGCGATCTCACGGCGCTCGCACGCCGCGGCAAGATCGATCCGGTGATCGGCCGGGACGAGGAGATCCGCCGCGTGCTGCAGGTGTTGAGCCGGCGCACCAAAAACAATCCAGTGCTGATCGGCGAGCCCGGCGTGGGAAAAACCGCGATCGCCGAGGGTATCGCCCACCGCATCGCCAACGGAGACGTGCCGGAATCGCTCAAAGACAAGCGGATCCTCGCGCTCGACCTGGCCAGCATGGTCGCGGGATCGAAGTTCCGCGGTGAGTTCGAGGACCGGCTCAAGGCCGTACTGAAGGAAGTCGAACAATCGGGCGGCAACGTGATCCTGTTCATCGACGAGCTGCACACGCTGGTCGGCGCTGGCGCGGCAGAGGGCGCCATGGACGCTGCGAACATGCTCAAGCCGGCGCTGGCGCGCGGCGAGCTGCGTTGCATCGGCGCCACCACGCTCGACGAGTATCGAAAGCACATCGAAAAGGACGCGGCGCTCGAGCGGCGCTTTCAGCCCGTGATCGTCAATCAGCCGTCGGTCGAAGACACGATCGCGATCTTGCGCGGGCTCAAAGAGCGCTACGAAGTGCACCACGGCATTCGCATTCAAGACGCGGCGCTGGTGGCGGCGGCGGTGCTCTCGAATCGCTACATAACAGAGCGGTTTTTGCCGGACAAAGCCATTGATCTCGTGGACGAAGCGGCCAGCAAGATCAAGATGGAAATCGACAGCATGCCGGCCGAGATCGATCAGCTCGAGCGCAAGCTCCTGCAGCTTCGCATCGAGGAGCAAGCGCTCAAACGCGAGAAAGACAAAGCCAGCAAGGAGCGGCTGACCGGGCTCGCGCGTGAAGTCGCCGATCTGGAAGCCGAGCGCGACACCATGCGCGCGCAGTGGCTGCGGGAAAAGGAGATCATCGCCGAGCTCCGTGACAAGCAGCGCGAGCAGGAGGAGCTCCGCACCGAAGAAGAGCAGGTGCGGCGCAGCGGCGATCTCGGACGCGCCGCGGAGATCCGCTATGGCAAGCTGCCGGAGATCGAGAAGCGCCTCGAAGCGCTGCGCGCTGAGCTCGCTCACGCGCAGGAGAAGGGCTCGTACCTGCGCGAGGAAGTCACGGACGAAGACATCGCCGGGGTAGTGTCCAAGTGGACCGGAGTGCCGATCTCCAAGATGCTCGAAGGCGAGATGCACAAGCTCTTGCGCATGGAGGAGAACCTCAAAGAGCGTGTGGTCGGACAGGACGACGCGCTCGTCGCGGTAGCGAACGCCGTGCGCCGTTCGCGCGCGGGCCTCGGCGATCAGAAGCGGCCGATCGGCTCGTTCCTGTTCCTGGGTCCGACGGGCGTCGGTAAGACCGAGACGGCGCGGGCGCTGGCCGAGTTCTTGTTCGACGACGAGCGCGCCATGATTCGCATCGACATGAGCGAGTACATGGAGCGCCACGCGGTCTCGCGCTTGATTGGCGCGCCGCCCGGTTACGTCGGTTACGACGAAGGCGGGCAGCTCACCGAGCCGGTGCGCCGAAAGCCGTACAGCGTGATCCTGTTCGACGAGATCGAGAAAGCGCATCCGGACGTGTTCAACACGCTGCTGCAGCTGCTCGATGACGGACGGCTCACGGACGGTCAGGGCCGCACGGTCGACTTCCGCAACACGGTGGTGATCTTGACGAGCAACATCGGCTCCGCCGAGCTCGCGACTCTCGAGGAGCGGCGTGACCTCTCCGACGAAGACAAGACCGAGCTCGGCCGCAGGACGGCCATGGAAGCGCTGCGCCAGCACTTCCGACCCGAATTCATCAATCGCCTGGACGAGATCGTCGTTTACCGGCGCCTGGGCCGCGATCAGATCCGGCGCATCGTGGACATTCAGCTCGAAATCTTGCGGGATCGTCTCGCGGAGCGCGATCTCACTCTGGAAGTCAGCGACTCCGCCAAGGACTTCTTGGCCGAAGTCGGCTGGGATCCGCAGTTCGGGGCACGGCCGCTGAAGCGCGCCATCCAAAAGTACATCGAGGACGGCCTGGCGCGGCGCGTGCTGGCAGGCGACTTCAAGCCGGGCGATCGCGTGGTGATTCAGCGCACGCCCGGAGGCGAGCTGACGTTCGAGCGCGAGAGCACGAACGCGGACGGTGCCGGAGCGCAGCC
Source organism: Polyangiaceae bacterium (assembly GCA_035318565.1). Lineage (GTDB taxonomy): Bacteria > Myxococcota_A > Polyangia > Polyangiales > Polyangiaceae > DATDJP01. The sequence goes on along the minus strand of DATHEN010000719.1, from coordinate 2,053 downwards.
TCCGGCGCAAGCTCACGCCTGAGTTCTCAGCTTCGCAACGGCTCGCTCGCGAGCACGGAATAGACGCTTCCGCTCGGATTCAACGTCGAGGCGTACGGGCGCGCTTCGTCGTGAAGCGCCAGGAGTTGGGAGAGCGCGGAGCGTTGAACGGGCAGCGCGAAGAAGCAGCGGACCCGGTCGCCCGCCACTCAACTCTCCGTATGCCCGTGGAGCAGGACCCGCCGCACCAGCGCTAGGCCAGCGTAGGCCGCGATCTTCCGCACCTGCTCGCGGGAGCCGGGAAACTGGATGCGCCCGCTGCTCACGCCGCTCGCGGTGGCGACTGCGAAGTGCACGAGACCCACCGGTTTTTCCGCCGTTCCCCCGGCCGGCCCCGCGACGCCGGTGAGGGAAAGGCTCACTTCCACGCCCAGGCGGGTGAGTGCCTGCTCCGCCATGCTGCGGGCGACTTCCGGGCTCACGGCGCCGTGCTGTTCGAGCAGCGCGCTCGGCACCCCGAGCAGACTTTGCTTGAGCGCGTTCGAGTACACGATGGCTGCGCCCTCGAAGTAGGCGCTCGAGCCGGGTTGATCCGTGAGCCACGTGGAGACGAGACCGCCCGTACACGACTCGGCCAGGCCGAGCTTCAGCTTACGCTCGCTGAGCAGCGCGCCCACCACCTCCGGCAGCGCAGGCTTGCCTTCGCCGTAGATCACGTCCGAGCCGAGCCGCGCACGCACTTCGTCCGCGGCGGCGCGGGCGTGGGCTTCCGCTGCGTGCGCATCCGCGGCGCGTGCCAGCAGCTTCACTTCGATCTCGGGGTAGTGCGCGCGATAGCCGATCGTCACGGCGTGACGTTCCGCGATGCCGGCGAGGCGATCGTTGATGGCCGACTCGGTCATGCCGAAGCAGCGCAGCACGACTTGATGCACGTGTTCGTTTACGAGCGCTCGAGCCGCGGCCGCGATGTACTCGTTGAACAGGCCTTGCATCTCCCGCGGCACGCCGGGCAGGAAGAAGGCGAGCGCCCGTCCGATGCGGACGCTGAAACCGGGCGCCGTGCCATAGCGGTTCGGCAGCACTTGCGCTCCACGCGGGAAATCGGCCTGTTTCGCGTTCGAGGGTGCCATGCTTCGACCGAAGCGCTCCATGCGCGTGCGGATCGCTTCGAGCGAGGGAGCGTCGCGTTCCAGAGGAACTCCGAGCAGCTCCGCGACGCACTCGGTGGTCAAGTCGTCCGTGGTAGGCCCGAGCCGCCCGTGCACACCACGAGCTCGTGATCACTACAGAGGCGCGCGAGCACCGCGCGGATCCGCGCACGCTCGTCGTCCGTGCAGGCCAGCTCGGTGACTTCGAGTCCGATCGTGGTCAGCGCGTCGGCGAGCCAAGTCGCGTTGCCGTTCAGAAGCTCACCGCGGGTGAGCTCGGTACCGATGCAGAAAATGGCCGCGCTCATGCTCTCTCTTCATCCTGACGAATACGCGCAGCGGAAGCCAATGTGCGGGGCGGGGCGCTCCGTCATTTCGGCGGACCAGCTCTTCAGCTCCGTGGCCACCTTCGAGCGAAATGAACCGCCGCGCGCGGCGAACTCGGGACGCCCTTGACTCTGCTTCGAGGGCAGCTCGAGCGTCCATTCGGCGACGTTGCCGGCCATGTCGAAGACCCCTTCCGGCGTTCTGCCGTCGGGTCGCGAGCCAACCACCTCGGGTGTGCTGCCGCCCTCCGCGCACGGTCCCTCGGCCAGGCCGAACACGGCGCGCCGGCACACGAGGCCGGTTTCACCCCAGGGAAATCGCCGGTTTTTGGGGGATGCCGCCGCGAACAGCCATTCATCGGCGGTCGGCAGGCGTCCGCCGAAGAAGCGGCAGAACTGCAGGGCTTCGGCGGGTGTGATTCCGGTGACGGGCTGGCCCGGTTCGGTCACGGGATGGCCGCGGCAGCCACCGGCCGCCACGCAACGCTGCCAGCGATCGAGCGTGACCTCGTGCGCGTCGAGCTCGAACGGTGCGATGCGCACGGCGCGCGGCTCGACCTCGGCGCTGGGATCCCAGTCGCTGTGCGCAATCCGAAGCAG
>DATHEN010000718.1:0-2695 GCA_035318565.1 Polyangiaceae bacterium | reverse complement strand
GCACTCGGAGATCGCGTGCTCGTGTATCTGCGTGAAGGCGAGCTGTTCGGCGTGGTCGCGTTCCTGCAGCGCGAGCACGCCCAGCCGTATGCCGTCGAGGCCGCGACGCGTGCCCAGGTCGTGCGCTTTTCGGGGGCTGTTCTCGAACGAGTGCTCGCGAGGGAACCGCACGCACGCCAGGGCTTGTTGCAGGCGGCCTACGCCTCGGAGCGGCTGGCACGGGCGCGCGACGTGGGCACGCTGCCCAGCGGACAGCAGAGCGGCGCCTTCGAGCGACCGAGTCAGTTGAGCGACCGCATCTCCAACCAGTCGCTGGTCGAGCAAGGCTTGGCTGGTGGTCGCGAGATCCTCGTCATCGACCAAAACCTGTGCACCGGCTGCACGAACTGCATTGCGGCGTGCGAGCGCCGTCACGGCTACAGCCGGCTCGAGTTGCGCGGCATCCAGGTAGACAACTACCTCTTCCCAACGGCGTGCCGGCACTGTGCAGACCCGGCGTGCCTCTTGTGCAACGTCAACGGTATCGTCCGAACGGCTACGGGGGAGATCAAGATCGTAGAAGAGAACTGCATCGGCTGCGGCGCGTGCGCGGAGCGCTGTCCGTACGACAATATTCAGATGCACCCGGTCGTACGTCCGAACAAGAGCTGGGTCTTCAGCTTGCTCGATTTGCTGGTTCCGGGCGCACCGCGCCGGCAGGCACTCGACGCGCTCGACCCCAAGCTCAAGAAACTCGCAGTCAAGTGTGACTTGTGCGCGGACTACGCGGATTACGCGTGTGTCACCGGCTGTCCGGTGGGTGCTGCATTTCGCGTAGACCCGCGCGCGGTGCTCGCCCTGGTTCGTGAATGAATCAGAAGCTTCGACTGGCGCGCCAGAGGGGCATACTGGAGCAGCACTGGCCGTGGCTCGCGTGCACGCTGCTCGCCACGGGCGCGGTATGCGCGCTCTTGATCGTACTCGGCGCCGGTGTGCTCGCGGAGTACTCGGACTACGCGAGTGAAACGCTGCGCGGTTATACGCCGGCGGGCGTCTTCTTCGGCCTGCTCAGCGTGGCGCTCTTGGGCGTCGTCACGTTCTACTCCTTGCGCCGGCGCGCCTTTCAGGAAGCCTTGCCGATCGGTCGTGCGACGCTCGCATCGTGGCTCTGGGCACACGTGTACCTGGGGCTGTTCGCGCTGGTCAGCGCTTGCGCACACGCGGGCTTCGGCGCCTTCAGTCTGCAAATTTCGACGGGAAAACTGCTGTTCGGCAGCTTGCTGCTGCTGGTTCTGAGCGGCGTCGTCTGGCGCTTGGTTTACGCGATCGTGCCGCGCACGGCGCAGCGCAGCGTGGGCAATTACTCCGTACGAGGAAGTGAGGAGCTGGCAGGGCGTACGCTGGTCGAAATCGAGAAGCTCATCGCCGGACGATCACCGGCGTTGCACGAGCTCAAGCGTCGCTCGCTCGATGCACCCGTGGCGGGTCCGGAGTTGCAGCGCTTGGCGGGCGCTTTGCCCCAGGAGGAATGGCCGGTCGCCGCCGAGCTCGCGAAGCTCGTCGAAACGCACCGCGAGCTCGTGGCGCGTGGCGTGCGCCAGGTGCGCTTCACGCGCATGCTGCAGGGCTGGCGCATCCTGCACGTTCCCCTCGTGCTGGTGGTGGTGGCGCTCTTGCCGTTGCACGTGGTGCTCGCGTACGACTTGCCCGCCCGGCTCGTGGAACCCGGCGCGATCCCGGGAGTGACGCTGGGTGGCTTCGAGACGGCGGACGCGTGCGAACGCTGCCACCAAAGCACCGTCGAGCAGTGGCGCAGGTCCATGCACGCGCGCGCCATGACGAGTCCGTTGATGATCGCGCAAACCAATCAGGTCGTGGCGCAAGTCTTTCAGGGCAACGACAAAGACCCCACGGCCAAGATCTGCGTGAACTGTCACGGTCCACTCGGCGCCACGCTGAGCGACAGCGCTGCGCTGCCGTTGCGCGCCGCCAATCTCGGTGACGATCGGTTCCTCAACGAGGGCGTGTCCTGCGCCGTGTGCCACCAGTGGCAGGGCGCTTCACGGACGGGTGGCGCCGGCCTCGCTGACTTTGCCTCGGGATTCGAGCCGGGACACACCTACTTTGGTCCCATCGCCGATCCCGTGGCGAACGCCTTTCATCGCAGCGAAAAGCCGGCGCTGTTCGACACGCCGGAAGAGCTCTGTCGCAATTGCCACGCGGTGCAGCTCGACAAGAACGGCGACGGCAGCTTCGTGAAAGGCACGGACCTGGTGCTGCAAACCTTGTTCGACGAGTGGCGCGACTACGCGAAAGCGGGCGGCGTGGGCTGTACCTCGTGCCACATGCCCGTGCTCGCCGAGACCCGCGCCGCGGCGAGTGCCAGCATTCCCTTCGAGCAGGATCGCGAAGCCCCGGCCCGCGCCGTGCACGATCACTCGTTCGTCGGCGTCGATCATCCGCTGGACGTCGCTGAAGCTCGGGATTCGCAGCGTGAGGCGCGCGCCCGTCTGCTCGCGAGCGCCGCTCGCCTGGAGCTTTCGCCGGGCAGCCTGGTACTGAACCAGGGTCAGCTCGGTTTCGAAGTGCGAGTGACCAACTCCGGTACAGGGCACTACCTGCCGGGCGGTTTCGCCTTCGTGCGCCAGATGTGGCTCGAGGTCACGCTGGTCGATCCGAGCGGAAACGCGCTCGGCAGCTCGGGTTTGCTGGCCGA
>DATHEN010000717.1:0-3435 GCA_035318565.1 Polyangiaceae bacterium | reverse complement strand
CCCGTCGGCATTCCGAAACCGTCGGGTCTTTCCGCGCCGCCGTTCGGCCACTCCACCAAGCCCACGCGCATCGACGCATCGGACCCGTACGCTCCGATTTCCGCGGAGCAGGCAGCTGGCCGCGCGGAGCCGAAGGCCATCAAAGTCGAGATGAGCGACGAGGTGGTGCAGGCCCAGAAGAAGGGCCGCAGCAAGGTCATGGCCCTGGCCGGCATCACCGCCGTAGTCGGAGGCATCATAGGCTTTGCCTACGGGGGCTCCTCAGAGCGTGGGAAAACCGCACAGGCGGCCCTGAGCGGCGCCAAAGAGCTCGTCAAAGAGATCGAAACCGCAAACGCGGAGATCGAAAAGCTCGCCGACGTCCTGAAGAACGCCAAACAGAAGCTGGCGGACAACAAGTACCCGGCCGATGAAGTGCAGGCGCTAGGCGGTATCGACATTCCCTTCGCCGGCTCGAACCTCACGGACAAGGGCATCGGTCGCTTCAAGGCCGACCTCGTGACTCAGCTGGTGAGCTTCGCGAGCGGCGCTCAGGAAGCGAACGACCAGAAAGACAAGATCTCGCGCCTGCTCGGCGGCAGCAAACAAGCCATCACCGAGTTTTTGACCCAGCAAACGGACCCCAAGGTGCGCTGGTCCGTGTACGTGCAGAATGGTCCGCTGGGTCCGTGGGCCGTCATGCAGCCGCTGCCGGAAGCTTTCGCCGTGAACAAGAAGGAAAAGCAGAAGGACAAGGACGGCAAAGAGGTCGCCTACAAGTGGCCCGAAGAGTTCAAGATCAGCGACGACGGCCGCACCTTCGATCTGAAGCGCTACACGAGCGGCGATCCGACGGGCTCATCACCCAAGATCATTCCCGTCGATCCCGGTTCACAAGCCGGAGTCTGCCCCTCCGATGTCGTCATTCGCCTCCGCCGCGAGCTCGGCGATCTCGAAGAGACGCTCCGTGGAGTGAAGGGCGATCCGGCGGATGAGCGAGCGGGACTGCTCGATCTCGGCCAATCCGTCCACGAGAAGCTGAAGCAAATCGGCTCGCCAGGGGCCTAGCGATACGGACGCGCTCCGCTACGCGGCCGACATGCGCGTCGACGAACGAGGCGAGATCGACTCGGGCGACGGCGCGGTGCGCACGATCTCGACCTTCGAAACGTGCCGCTGATCGGCTTCGCGCACGACGAACTCGAGCCCGAACGCGGCGAGCTTGGCTCCGACGCGCGGCACCCGTCCGAGGCGATCGACGATGAAGCCGCCGAGTGAGTTGTAGTTGCCGTCTTCGGGCAGCTCGGCGCCGAGATAGCGGCTCAGGTCCGTGATCGAAATGCTCGCATCCACGATGATGCGGCCGTTGCCGAGGTCCACGATCGGCGGCTCCTCCACGTCGTGCTCGTCGCGAATGTCGCCAACGATCTCCTCGATCAAATCTTCCAGGGTGACAATACCGGCCATGCCGCCGAACTCGTCGATCACCACCGCCAGATGGTGACGGCCCACGCGCATGTCGCGCAGCACCGTCGAAGCCGGCTGACTCTCGGGCACGAACACTACGGGTTTGCGCAGGATCTCTTCGAGCGCCAGATCGCGAAGCTCTTGCGTTGCGGCGTGATTGATCAAGTCTTTCACGTGCAGCACGCCGACCACGTTGTCGATGCGCTCGCGGAAAATCGGATAGCGGGAATGCTTGCTTTCAGCCACCCTGCGTAAGAGCTCGTCCACGGGCGTGACCACGTCGAAGGCCGTGACGTGCGTGCGCGGCACCATGATTTCGCCGGCGCTGACGTCGCCGAAATCGAGCACGTTCCGGATCATCTCCGACTGCTCGTGGTCTAGCGAGCCGTTCAGCTCACCCTCGTTCACGATGATCTCGACCTCGGTCTCGGTGACTCCGGCTGCAGTGCTGGAGCGTTGCGGGTTCGTCGGCCCCGCGACGAGCCGTCCGATCCAAACCAGGGGCGCGGCAATCGGCGAAGCCAGGAGCTCGAGCGGCTGGAGAATGCGGAGCAGAAACGGAGCGGAGAGCTCCGGGTTACGCCCGACCAGCACCCGCAGGATCTCCGTTGGCACCCCGTAGGCCGCGAGCGCGAACAGCGCCGACAAGAGCGGAATCCACCCACCCATGCCAGCCGGCAGCTCGCGACCGAACAGCAGCGTACTGATCGCGATGCCGAACACCCGAAGCACCAGCCAGCGCGACTCGATGGCCGTCCCATTGGCGATGTAACGATCGAGCGCGGCGCGGGTGGCCCCTTCGGAGGCGTCGCGGAGCGCCGCGCGGCGCGCGACGGACAACGCGTTGATGGCGGCGCTCGCGGCAAAAAATAGAGCGGCGCCCAGGGCCGGCAGTGCCGCCACGAGCGTGCGGAGAATCATTTGTGGTGGAGAGACGGAGTCCAACGATCTTCCGGAGAGCCGAGCTCCTTCTCAATGTTTAGCGGACGGTTGTCAGGGCGCGCAACCCAGCGCCTCCGTGAACCGACCCCGATCGGACATGAGCGAGCCTGTTTCGTCCTCTATTCAATCGCCTTCCGGCTACCAGGCCGAGCCGGCGGGTTCCCCGGCGCGAGCCGGCAATAGCCCGAATACGCGATCATTTTCGCAAATCCTCCAGGCTGGGGTCAAAGAACCCCGCGTGCAGCACGGTACGCTCAAGTCCACGGAAAAACAAAATGCAGGTGATCGCATGCAGCTGCCTGGAGAGCCCGCCGCGGAGGGAGCTCCCTCGCCGGCCGGCCCGGGGCAGCGGCTGAAGCTAGAGCAGCTCGAGGAGGAGGGGTCTTCCAAGCTCCGGCAGGAACATGCCGGCGAACGTCTTCGGGAAAGCGGCGAGCTCGATCCCCTGGCGCGTAGCCTGGCGTCCCAGGCGGCGAAGACGCTGCCTCCGGCGCCGCCGCCTGCATCCACCGTACTGCCCGTCGAATTCGAACAGCTGATGCGGGAGCTCGTGCGGCGCGCGGCCTGGGGAGGGGATCGTCGCCGCGGTACCGCTCGCATCGAGCTCGGCGCGGGGGAGCTCGCGGGTGCCACCCTGCTCGTCGAAGCCGACCGGCACGATTTGCGGATCGATCTGGAGCTACCCGCCGGCGTTCCCGCCGAGCCCTGGCGTGCTCGCCTGGCGTCGCGCCTGAGTGAGCGCGGCTTCTCGGTGCGGGAGCTGCACGTTCACTGAGTTTGCGGAACGAAGCCGCGCACCACAACGAAGTCACCGCTCTCCTCGCGCCGGCCCAGGGCCACCAGCTCCGTGCCCGCTCCGAACCATGCGAGCACCGCGCTCGCCCCGGCCGGGACCTCACCCTGGAAGTGCTCCGTACCGAGGCGTTTGCCTTGTCGGGCCCGGAGCTCGCCGGCTTCGGTCAGCGCCAGCGCCGGCAGAGCGCGCCGGGCGGCTTCGGCGAGCGAGAGCAATGGCAGGGGTTCCGCAACCGGCCAGGCGCGCGCCTC
>DATHEN010000716.1:0-2312 GCA_035318565.1 Polyangiaceae bacterium | reverse complement strand
CGTTTGCCCGATCGGAAATGGCCTCACTGGATCACGCTGGGCTACGCGCTGGCTAAGTCATCACCGATGCACATCAGGTGCGCGTGTACCTGTTCCCACTCGACGTTCAAGTTCACGGTCCGCACGCGCACAGGGTGCTCGCCGACCCGAAATTGGAAGTCGAACTCGCTGTCATCGACGGCATAAAGCAGCAGCCCCGGCGCCGTGACGTGGCCTTCGGCTTCGAGCGCGTTCAGGTACGAAAGTAGCTGGTACATATGGCCGGCGCGGAGCTTTGGTTGCCCGTAGCGTGACGGGACCAAAGGGGCGTCGACGCATTTGCATTCGACGACACCTTCTCCCGTCCGGCCGCGGAAGGAGATGTCCGTGCGCATCTCCGGTAGAACAGCCAGGGCGTTCTCGTCGCACTCCACCGGCCAAGGCATCCGGCGGGAGCTCACCTTCAACGCTGGCAGATGGCGGGCCCAAAAGCGCCGCACGAATGCCTCGAACAGCAGGCCCATTTCGCGGTTATCACCGCGGAAGTCGTGGAAGCGGTGCCGCGCTGTGCCTTGCTCGATGAGCGTGTGGCGATGCACGAGTTCGCACACATTCAGAGCAAAGCGATAACGCCAATTGTTGCGTCTGACCTGAACAGCGCGGAACATGCTCCCGTCGATATCGATGTCATGCACGGGCTGTAGCTGGTGGACGAGCCCATGCAGCGCGTCGCGCAGTTTTCGATCCATCGGATCCATCCGCGCCAGCGCCCGAATAGTCGCCTTGATGATTTGATTCTGCAGGACGTCCGTCGTCAGTAGGTCCGGCATACACGCGACCCGTGGTGGCCCGCGGTCCATCACGCACAGTGTGCCAAGCACGTCCAGTTTGCCGGAAAGCGTTGTCGAGATTTCGTGTGTCGCGACGTAGCCGCGATCCAGGCCGCTGCGCATGAGACCGCGCGCGAGCTCGTGGAGGACGTGGGCAAACAGTTCCTGGGGTGACGAACCGCTCCGTTCAGACACGTCGATCAGCTCTGTGGCTTCGAAATGCTCCCAGGCGTAGCAGAGCAGGTAATAAATGTTGCGAACCTCGACCTGCATCTCACGTCAGCTGCTGGTGAGGATTACGCCAGCGGCGCGGATGCGTTCTGGATCGTCCGGCCAGTATTCTTCGAGCAGCGGCACAATCTCAGTGTCGAGAATGCGTTCGTACCACTGGTTGTCGTAGCTATCTTTGGCGCCACAGAAGTAGCTGTGCCCCACGCGGTAACCCGGTCCTAGCGTGCGGTCGGCAGCAATCTGTTCGTTCAGGCGCGCCAAGCGTTCGCACAGTTTGATCCGCAGCGCGGAGGGGACGCCAACTGTAGTCAGGTGCGTGTCGAGCGCCGCACTGCCGAACGCCGGCTCGAGGGAGTAAAAGCCGAACCGGCGACGCAGCGCGTAGTCCACTAGCGCGAGCGAGCGGTCCGCGGTGTTCATCATGCCGATGATGTAGAGGTTGTCTGGCACGTAAAAGGGCTCGTCGTTTTCCTCTGCGTAGGCCAAGCGGGTCGCCCACTTGGCACTGCGCTTGTCGGACTCCAGAAGAACCAGGAGCTCGCCGAGGATCTTGCTCAGATTGCCGCGGTTAATCTCGTCGATCACCATCACGAACGGCCGTTCGCGCTCCTGGAGTGCCCGGTCGCAAAAGCGCATGAACGGGCCATCCTTGAGATTGAACTTGCCTTCTTTATTCGGCCGATAGCCTTGAACGAAGTCTTCGTACGAGTAGGACTGATGAAACTGGACGCGGTCGACTTGCTCCCGGTCCTCAGCGCCGATGAGCAGCCATGCCAGTCGCTCTGCAACGAATGTCTTCCCGACCCCGGGTGGTCCCTGCAGGATCAGGTTCTTCTTTCGCTTTAGCAGCGTGACGAGCTTCTCCAGCTCTTCTCGCGGCATGAACAGGTCCGAGAGTGCATCGTCGATCGTATAAGCGCGTTCGATTGGGACGGGCGCCGCGGCTTTGGCGGCGTTTGCCTGAGTGTCGTCCTCTCCTACGACTTCCCGTATTTGCCGGAGCAAGTTGGGGTACGCCGTGATTTCCGTCAGCGTCTTCAAGCTCAGCGACCTCTCGCGCGGCTTCCATTCGCCGCGCTTCTTCCACTCGACTTTGCGCAGATTGGGATAGTGCCCTCGTTCAGGCGCAAATTCGTACGGTCCCGACACAACCCCGTATCCGATGATGTGCTGCCGGCCGCGCTTCGCGTACAGGATGTCGCCCGGTTGCATGACATGCGCGAACTCGTAGCAGGCCAGGGTATTGTTGCTCGGATTGGCGTCGCTGTCGTA
>DATHEN010000715.1:0-2441 GCA_035318565.1 Polyangiaceae bacterium | reverse complement strand
CGAGGAGGCGAGCACGGACAAGGCGGCGTTCGCTCGCATGTCGCGCATGTTTCAGTTCGAGACGAACGCGCACAACGGCCGGCCGCTGCTGCAGGTGTTCGGCGCTGAGGCGGTGTATTTCAATCCGCCCGCGCTGCCGCTCGAAGAAGCGCTGATGGACGAGCTGTACGACCTGCCGTTTCAGCGCGGACCGCACCCGGTGTACGGCGGCGAGCGCATCCCGGCGTTCGAGACCGTCAAGCATTCGATCGTGACCATGCGCGGCTGCTTCGGAGGTTGCACCTTCTGCAGCATCACCGAACATGAAGGCCGCATCATTCAGAGCCGCTCCGAAGGGAGCGTCCTTCGCGAAGTGCGCGCGCTGCGCCGTATGCAGGGCTTCAGCGGTGTGATCAGCGACGTGGGTGGTCCGACGGCCAACATGTACCAGATGAAATGCAAGGACTCGCGCATCGAGAGCGCATGTCGAAGGCTGTCCTGCGTTCACCCCGGCGTGTGCGAAAACCTGGTGACCGATCACCAGCCGCTGATTCAGCTGCTGCGTAAGGTGCGGAACGAGACGGGTATCAAGAAGGTCTTCGTGGCCTCGGGTGTGCGTTACGATCTCGCCGAGCAGAGTCCCGAGTTCATCCGTGAGCTCGCGCGGCATCATACCGGCGGACAGGTTTCGGTGGCTCCCGAGCACACGAACCCGGATGTGCTCGACAAGATGAAGAAGCCGCCCGTGGCCAGCTACGAACGCTTCGCCCAGGCGTTTTGTCAGGAGAGCGAACGGGCCGGCAAAGAACAGTACCTGGTGCCCTATTTCATCAGCGGTCACCCGGGCTCTTCGTTGAAAGACAGCATCGAGCTGGCGCTCTACTTGAAGAAACGCAACATGCGCCCGCGCCAGATCCAGGACTTCATCCCCACGCCCATGGCGATTGCTACGGCCATGTATTACACGGGCATCGATCCGCTCACGAACGAGCCGGTGCATGTCACGCGTGACTTGCGCGAGAAGCGTATGATGAAATCGCTCTTGTACTGGTGGGACCAAGAGCACTGGCCGCTGGCGCGCGAAGCGCTGCAGCGTGCCGGGCGCACCGATTTGATCGGTCGCGGCCCCGAGTGCCTGGTGCCGCCGGGTTACGGCGTGTCCGCTCCGCGAGCTCCGAGCGGCGCTGCGGGGCGCAGCAAGGGCTCGCACCCGCGAGGTGCGCTCCGTACCCACGCGCCCCGCGGCCGCGGTTGAGTCGTTGGTGCACTACGGAGTGTCGGTGCCCGCGTCCGGCGCAGGGCCGACCCCGCCGTCGGCGGTTCGGGCAATGCAGAAGCCGTACTCCGTACGTCCGCCGTCGGCGCCGCTCAAGACGTGAAGCCGTGTGCCGAATCCGCCGCACACCGGGGTGGCGGGGGTGCTCGCGCAATCGGCGTTGACGCCGACTCGACACCACTTCTGGCAGGTGTCGTTCGTGCTGCAGCCATAACCGATCGCGCAGTCACCGCTGTCCGTGCACGGGGAGCGGGGTGGTCCCGACGTGCCGAAGCAGCTCGTGGTGCCCTCGTCCAAGTCGATCAGAACGCAGTTCGCCCCTGCGCCGCAGGCGCCGAACGCAGGATTGCGCGCCGTGTTCGCGGGATCTCGCAGATCGCAGTGCTGCGAGCACACCTTGTAACCGACTACCGGCGTGCCCTCGTCGCTCACCTGGATGCAGCGCCGGAACGGGCTGCCTTCGCAGGCGGTGTTGGTCTCACAGTACGGACGGCAGGTTCCGCCCACGCAGCCGTGACCTTTGGTGCAGGTGTCGCCGGTGCAACGGGCATCCGGCGGAGTCGTGCCGGTCGGCGTGCACACGCTGTCTTTCGTGTCGAAGTCGAACGTGCAGTTTTGCGTGGCCGTGCAACCGCACACGCGCGGGAACGTGTCGCACACGCCGTTGTCCGTCGGCGGGACGCACGTGGCGCTCGTGCCGCCGGTGCCGCTGGTGCCGCCGCTGCCGAGCTCGCAGGGCTCGGCGCACTTCAATGCGGAGCAGGTCACCACCGCGTACCAGTCCGTCACGCCTGCGGGGAAATCGGCGTCACACTCGCTGATGCAAGCGGCGTCTTCGCAGGCTTCGTAGCAGGAGGGCAGACTGCGACACGCCGAGTTCGCCTCACAGCGATCCCACTCGGTGCCGCACTCGGTTTGGGTGATGCATTCTTCGCACTCATCCGAGCCGGCGCTGCCACCAGCGCCACCTCGTCCGGCGTTCCCCGCGCTGCCGCCGTTGCCGCCGTCGTCGTCGTCCGAACGGGACTGACTCTCCGAAGAGCAAGCCATCGCCATGCCGGTGGCGAACAGCAAGAGCGCTACCAGCGAGCCGAGCTCCCGGCGCACGCGCCGTGAAGCGCGCGGGGCGCGCGGGTCTTGCTGTGATGATTCGGGCGAGGGACTCTCAAGCATCCGGGCCTCCGAC
>DATHEN010000714.1:0-2659 GCA_035318565.1 Polyangiaceae bacterium | reverse complement strand
GAGCACGGTTTTTTGGCCCGGCTGGGGCCAGCTCTGGAAAGTCCCTTCGTGTAACCGTTTTCCCAGGACGCACATTCGTAAGCGTCCGAAGCAGTGCCTTGTTGACGCATCATAATGGTGACGCTTCTGACGGAAGCCGGGCGGTCATAGGTCATAGTGATGACCATTCTGAACCGGACCTATGACGGTTGCCAACGCGCCGGCGTGAGCGCCGCGAGGTCATCACGGTTGGTCATCGCCGGCAGCCGTGCGAGGACATCACGCAGATAGGCGAGCGGGTCTTTGCCGTGGCGCTGGCAGGAGACGACGAGCGAGTAGATGATCGCGGAGCGCTGACCGGCCGCAGGGTGACCGATGAACAGCCAGTTCTTCTTGCCGATGGCCGAGGGGCGAATCGCATTTTCAACGAGGTTGTTATCGATCCGCGTAACCGCGTGCTGCGGATGCGCGCTCAACGCGGCCCAATCGTTGAGCAGATACGTGCAGGCAATGCCGAGCTGTGACTTCGGCAGCGCCCGCCGGCTTTGGTCCACCGCGATGCGATGCAACCAGCGCAGCGTCCGCGCAAAATGTTTCTGCCGGAGGGCGGCCCGCCCGTCGCCGACCTTCGCTTCGTCCCATTCGGCTTCGAGCTGATAGAGCCGGCCGATCAAGCGCAGGACCACGCGCGCGGGCTTGGGATGGTTTCCGAGCGCTTCGACGAAGTAGCGCCGGGCATGCGCCCAACAGCCCACCCGCACGACGCCGGCGTGCGTTTTCTCATGGTGCGGATAGGCGCCGTACGCATCCGATTGTAGGATACCCTTGAAGCCGGCGAGCAGCGACGTGAGTTCCTCGTGGCGACGCGAGAGCCGCCACTCGAAGATCACGTCGGCCCCGGGCCGGCTGATGACCCACAGGTAACATTGCAGCGTGCTGCCGGTTTTGTGGTCGGGGTCGTTGCAGCGGACCGGCGTCTCATCGGCCTGGAGATAATCGCCGGCGAGCAGCCCTTGATGCATCTGGCGATAAACCGGCTCCAACCACATCGCCGCGACCTCGACCCAGTCGCACATCGTGCGGCGGCTGATGGCCGCGCCCCAGCGCACCGACATCTGCTCCTGCCGATAGAGCGGGAGATGATCCACATATTTGCTGATCACGATCCAGGCGATCAACCCGGCGGAGGCGTAACCACCCGGCACGACCCGCGCCGGCGCCGCGGCCACCACCGGTGCGCGGCTGCGCTCCAGCCGGTGCCGATACTTCGGGCGCACGATCTCGCGCTTCACCAGTTTGGGCGGCAACACGTCGATCTCGAAGGTGCGCTCTTCGCCAATCTTTTCGTAGAGCTCCGGATCGCGCTTTACCGGCTCGGGCACGATCTCGATCGTCTCGGTCACGGGCACATGGGCAAAACTCTCCGCCGCGGTCGGCCGCGGCGCCTTCGGGCCCTTCGTGCGTGCATACGTGATCTGCTCGGTGCGCTCCGTCACCGCCGCTCGCGCGTCCTCGACCTCAGCCAGCTTCAGGCGCAGTTGCGCTGGCTCGAGCTTCTCGCTTTTGCCGCCGCCGAAAAAACGTTTCTGGAACCAGGCGACCTGCGCGCGCAACACCGCGTTCTCGTGCCGCAGCACCTGCACTTCCTCGAGGGGTTGGGTGGTTCCCGCCATTCGAGTATCCTAAAGCATGTTACATGCCGGACTTCAACGCTCATACCACGCTTTGAGCGAGCCGTGCCTCAACTCCACCCCGCCGACCAGGAGCGCCAGCGCCTCCGGCGCGAGCGAGAGCTTCGCGCGCGCGTCGCTTGCGGCAGGCCACGAGAAGCGGCCCTGCTCGAGCCGCTTCGCCAGCACCCACACGCCCGTGCCGTCCCAATATAATAATTTGAGCCGCGTGCGCTCGCGGTTGATGAACGCAAACACCGCGCCGCTCTTCGGATCCTCGTGCAGTTGCTCGCTCGCCGCACTCCACAGTCCGTTGAAGGATTTGCGCATGTCCACGGGCTGCACCGCCACGTAAATTTTGATCGCCGACGGAAATGCGAGCATCGCTTCAGCTCCGCAACGCCCGCACCAGCGCAATCAGGTCCAAAGCGCGATGGCCGCGCACCATCGTGCCATCCGGCAGCCGCACTTCGAGGCGATCGTCTGGCCGTTCGGCCGCCGGAGCGGCGAGTGGCAGCCGCAACTGGGCGAACGTGATCGGGTTCTTCGACACCGCGTCCTTCTGCGCCTTCAATACCCAGTGGGCGAACGTTGCATATTTTATTCCTTCGCGCCGTGCGAACGCGGCCATCGTCGATCCACTCGTCGCATAAGCCTGCAACCACTCCGCCCGCCGCTTCGCCGACGTAACCCGTCGGCCACGCGCATCGCGCTTCTCATCGCTCTCGACGACCTCCGCCGTGATTGCTCCCATCCCCGCAGCTTACACGCCATTCGCGCTCGCGACTACGAGGTCCTCCGTCGCACGCTTACACTGGACATCGGATTCATGGGCTTTCGGGTTCACTGTCCCGTGTCCAAGGATCGGTGGCGATATAGTGGCCAAATCATCGCAGGAGCATTCCTAAGTAAATTAAGACAAAGCCCCCAATTTCGTGATTCGTTATTCGTTCGAAGAAGCCAGAAAAGAATTAGAACATGGTCGGCCGTGAAAGTCCGATGAATTCCAA
>DATHEN010000713.1:0-6105 GCA_035318565.1 Polyangiaceae bacterium | reverse complement strand
GCCGGGGGCGTTGCCGGGATTGGGGTTGTTGGCCGCGGGATTGTTGGCTCCCGGGCTATTGCCCGGAGTCTTGCCTGTCGGGTTCACGGTGCCCTTGTCGTTACCCGTCAAAGCGTTGTTGCGAATCGCGGCTTGCGTGTTCGCTTGCTCCGCCTGAGTGCGCAGCTTGGCCATCTGCTTTTCGTGACGTTTGTTCTCGCGCTCGATCAGCTTTTCCGCGCGATCTTCGATCTTGTCCTTTTCCTCGGCGTCGGCGACGCGCTTGATCTGATTGAGCCGGGCCGTGCGCTGGGCGTGAACCCGAAGCTCCTCGCGGATCGAGGCGTTCTGCAGATTGGTGCCGAGCTTCTGACGCAGATCTGCCCGCAGCTCCTTGCGCCGCTCCGCGCGGGTGTCACGCAGCTTGGTCAGCGCTTCGTTCAGCTCCTTGCGCTCTTCTCGCACCTCCTTGTCGAGCTTCTGCTCGGTCGCCTTGAGCTCTTGCTTGGCTTCCTTGCGCTCGTTCTGTAGCTCCTCGCGGTTGGCCTTGACCTTGTCGTTGAGCTCCTTGCGCTCTTCCTTGACTTCGGCGCGCGGCTTGTCGGTTTCGTCGGCGCCTGCGGGCGCTGCTGCGATTAGCGCTGCTGCACCGAGCACCGCCGCCATGTGATGAACCCTCATGAATTACTCCTCGCGTGAAGCGCGGTGCCGGATGACATTTCCGGGTCCGCATCAACGCCAGGCCGAAGTGCTCGACCTGGCGGCGGGCCCCACCCCGGGGCACGCAATGTGCTCGAAACATAAGAGCGCCTCGGCATCTCGCCACGATTTGCCTCGAATCAGCCGCGGCGCTTGAATTTGTGTTGGAGACGCCTGCAGTTGGCCGCCTTGGCCCGGCCGGCTGCGCGCCGCTCTCAACGTGCAACCGGGGGTGCCAAGTGGCGGACCGGGCGCTCGAGAGCCGCTTCAATAAGTGGTGGTGCGCGGGAGCGGAGCTCTCAACCCTTGGGGTGTGCTGGCGCGTGAGAGCTCGGCAGCGTGAAGTAGAAGGTGGTGCCGCTACCCACGGCCGACTCGGCCCAAATCCGGCCACCATGACGGTTGATGATGCGCTGGACCGTCGCTAGGCCGATACCAGTGCCTTCGAACTGGCTCGAGGCGTGAAACCTCTGAAACGGTGCGAACAGTCGGTTGGCGCGCTGCATGTCGAAGCCGGCTCCGTTGTCGCGCACGAAGAACGTGGGTTGGTCGGCTTGGTGCTGAGCGAGCTCGATGCGAGCGTCATCCGTGCGCGACGTGAACTTCCAGGCGTTGCCTATCAGGTTCACGAGTACGATTTGAAGCAAGGAGCCGTCGCCGCGCGCGACAAGTCCCGGTGCGATACGCAACTCCACCTTTCGCTCCGGTCGCGTACTCTGCAGATCGCCGATCACCGCTGCTGCGATGTTCGAGAGATCCACGGTCTCCGTTCTCAGGTCGCCGCGGGTGATGCGCGCCAGGTCGAGCAGCGCGTCGATCAGCGTCGTCATGCGCTGCACGTTCCTGCAGATACGCTCGACATAGTCGTGGCCGCGAGCGTCCAGGCTGGCAGCGTAGTCTTCAGCCAGCGCCTGGCTGAATCCCTCGATCGCTCGAAGCGGTGCGCGCAGGTCGTGAGATACGGAATAACTGAACGCGTCGAGCTCGCGGTTGGCGTGCTCGATCTTCAGGATCCACGCGCGCCGCGCGAGCGCGAGCTCGACGTGCGTGCGCACGCGTGCGAGCAGCTCGCGCGCCGAAAATGGTTTGACGAGATAGTCGTCGGCGCCCGTGTCCAGCCCCTCCACGGAGGATTCCTCGCCCGCGCGTGCCGACAGTAGAATCACCGGCATGGAGGCGGTCTTCGGATTTGCACGCAGCTCGCGCACGAGCGCGAAGCCGTCGAGCCGCGGCATCATCACGTCGCTGACCACGAGATCGGGCAAATTTTCGTGCAAGGCTTCGAGCGCAGCCAGACCATCGGGAACGGTAGAGACTTCGTAATCCGGCGCGAGTAGCCGCGCGATGTACTCGCGGAGATCGGCGTTATCGTCGGCGATCAGGATTCGGGCTCGCCCTGCGCCGCGCGGAGTCGCCGTCGCTGCGGTTCGATTCGAGCTCGGCGTAGTGCTGGACGCTCGAGCCCAGCGCGCGGCTTCCGCCGCGTACGCCGTGACATCGCGTCCCAGGCGGGGATCGACGGGAACTTGAGACACGGCCTCCGGCGGCAGGTGCGCGAAGCCCTTCGGCAATTCGATGCGAAACGTGGTCCCCACTCCGACGCTGCTGGTCACGCTGATGCGCCCCGCGTGTAGCTCGACGAGCTCGCGCACCAGCGATAGTCCGATGCCGGTGCCTTCGTGCGTGCGGCTAGCTGTTTCGGCTACCCGATGAAAACGCTCGAAGATGCGCGGTAGAGCGGCCTCGGGAATACCGACCCCGGTGTCAGCGACCTCCAGCGTCACGTGCGAGTCGTGCTCGGACAAATGCACACGGATGCTGCCTTGAAACGTGAACTTGAAGGCGTTGGATAGCAGATTCGGTACGATCTTCTCCCACATGTCGCGATCCACCCACAGGGGTTCCGACAGCGGCGGGCATTCGATTTCGAGCGCGACGCCGCCAGTGGACGCCGCAGACTGGAACATACCGGCGAGCTCCGCCGTAAAAGCCGCCGTATCGAGCGGCGCATAACAGGCTTGCATGCGGCCCGCTTCCAAACGGGAGAAATCCAGCAGAGCGTTGACCAGCTTCAGCAGGCGGAGCGCGTTCTCCTGAACCAGCGAGATGCGCTGTTGCTGCCGTTGCCCCAGAGGCTCGAGCCTATCCGTGAGGCTTTCCTCGAGCGGTCCGAGCATGAGCGTGAGAGGAGTTCGAAACTCGTGACTCACATTGCTGAAGAACGCCGTTTTTGCGGCATCGAGCTCTCCGAGCTTCGCGTTCGCCTCGCGCAGGTCGAGGTTTGCTTGAGCGAGCTCGCGGCTGCGCGCGATGACTTCACGTTCCATCTGGTGCGTACGATCGCGGAGCTCTTCGCCGAGCTCGCTGGCGCGCACGAGCTCGGTGACGTCCTCCACGCGATGCAGGATGTAGAGGACCTCGCCGCCGGCAGAGAGAACGGGCAGGTTCCTGGGGCTCCAGAACTTGACCTCGAAGCTGCCGTCCGCGCCACGTATGTCGTACTTCTGTACGGCCATCGTATCGGCTTCGCGGGTCTGCAGCACGCGCTCGAGGGAGGCGCGAAGATTCGCCGTGCCGCTGGCTTGCAGGTCGTCGGGGTTGTCGGGAAACAACTCGAACAGTCCTCTGCCGATCGTCTGCTCCCGAGTGGTGTGCGTCGCCTGAAAACGAGCGCGAGTGGCCGCTACCATGGTGAAGCGCGGCGAGTCCGGCAGCAGGACCAGGAGCAAGTCCGGTGACTCCTCGAACAGCAGCTCGAAGTCGAGCTCAGCCATAGGCGGCTCAGCATAGACCAACGTGCAGCTAGGCTCGCTCGAGCACCAACGTAGTGTGCGCACGGCCCGCGACGTCCGCGCGGTCCCACGCGATCGTGATGCCCTGTCCGCGCTCCCAGAGGAATAACAGGTCGCCGAAATGCGTGGAGCAGGGGTTGCCGGACTGTCCGCCCGCCAGCGACCAGCGGCTCGCGTGCCATGCGCCGACGTCGATGACCGCTCGCAGGTTGGCTATACCGATGGGATCGCCGAGGGGCTGTTGAAAGTCGACAGAAGCCTGGGGAATCGTCGTGGCATCGCCCCCCACGGCGACCTTGGGTAGCCCGAACATGCGAGCAAACAGCGCGTGTGTTGCAAACGGGTGGCGGAGCACCAGTGGACGCACTGTTCCCCACATCCAGCGGCGTTCGTCAGCACCGGCACGCGCCGCGAGCTCGCGTACGGCGGCTGCCAGCGAAAGCCGAATCTCGCGTTGCCATCCCTCGGGGAAGAAGCCATCCGGCTGCTCGCGAATCAGCCGCGACAAATGGGAGAGCCGCCGCAGTGGCATGGTGCCGTGCGGCAACACGGCGTTCAAAGGCGTGCCCAGCGCCGAGGCCCAGGCGTGCGGCGCTGCCGCCCGTGCCACGCGCTCCGCCAAGCCGGCCAGCGCGAGCTCGAAGACACTAGCTGCCGCGGAGTCCGGAGCCACGTTGCCATCCCATGCCGCGAGCAGCCTTCGTGCAACCGCGAGCTCGTGCTCCGTGTTGCCTTCGGTCGCGGTCAAAAATGAGTCTCGCACCTCGGTCCAGAGCCGGGAATGGCGATCGAGCTGCATGGCCAGGCATGCGTCCACCGTCCAATCGCTGCGGGCGTCCAGAAGCTCCGTGATGCGGTCGTAACGATAGCTGTCGAGCCAATCCACTCCCAGAAAGGGCATGCCTGCCTCGCTCGCACAGGCTGGGCGTTGGTTTGCGCTGGCCAGCCAGCCGCGCGCCGGATCCTGCTCGTGAGGCAAGGCTTCGAACGGAAGGGGCTCGAGCTCCCAGCCCGCCGACTCGTCCCAGCCCGGTGCGGGCAAGAGCGCGCTGCCGCGGCGGCGCACCGGAAGATCGCCCGTCATCTGCCAGGCGATCGAGCCCGCAACGTCGCAAAATAGGCGATTTTCGGAGAGCGCCGGGTAGGACGCGAAGCAGGCGCGCATCTGCTGCACGTTCTCTGCGCGGAAGATCGTGTAGCCGCCCACGCTGCGCGCCGCCATCCACGTGCCGCGCAGCGAGAGCGCATCCCCGTGTTCGCCTAGCGCGGGCCCCACGATCGGACCACGTGGCGTCACGACGACGCGTTCGACAACGTCCGGTTTGCCTTTGACCCGAATGCGTTCCTCACGCACTTCGCAGGTTACGAAGCGCGCACCGTCGAACGCGCTCGTGCCGTCGGGGCCGAGCTGCTCGACGAATAGATCCGTGTTGTCCGCGTGACCCGCCGTGACGGCCCAGGCGCCGTGCGCATTGTGACCGATGCTGACCACCGGCTGTGTCACGAAGCAGGCGCCGGTCATGGCCCACTCGGGTGTGCGGAGATGTGCGAGGTACCACGGCGCCGGCAGGGTCGGGGAAAGGTGCGGGTCGCTCGCGAGCAGCGGTCTGCCGCTGGCAGTGCGCGATCCCGCGATGGCCCAGTTGTTCGAAGCGCCCGTGGGAGCGCCGTGCGCGCGGAGCTCCGCGGCGCCTGCGGCCAATGCTTCGGCCGCAGCCAGGATCTCCACGTCTTGAAGTGCGCGATCGCTGGCGTCGAGGACGCCGCGCCACTCGGCGAGCGACGCTTCCAGGCGCATCAGGGCTTCTTTGCCGTCGGCGCGCAGAATGCGCAGCCGCATGAGCTCGGCGTCCCAGTTCGAGCTCAGCGCAAAGGCGAGAAATTGCAAAACGCCGAGCGAATCCCAGGGCTCGAAGCGTGATGGCTTCGCGCCGAGCAGCGCAAGCTCGTGGGCTCGCTTGCGCCGGCCTTGCTCGAGCCCGGCGTTCACGCCGTGTGCGAAGCTCTCGAGCATGCCGCGCGTCGTGCCGTCGCAGGCCGCGAGCTGCGCGACGCCGATGCGCGCGAAGCCGATGCGCCGCGAGAGCTTGTCGACCTCGAGCATGTCCGGACCGACGATTTCGGCGAGCGTGCCGCGCCCCACACGCAGCAGCAGCTCGATCTGAAACGCCCGGTCTTGAGCCTGACAGAAGCCCAGCCCGAAGAACGCGTCGGCGTCGGTTTCTGCTTCGATGTACGCGACGCCGTGTTCGTCGCGCCGTAAAATGATGCGTTCCTGGATCCCGCGCATCCGGATGGACCCTGACAGGATCGGCTCGCGAGCCCCGAGGACGAGCCCCAATAGCCGTTTCAACATGAGTGCTGCCATCTGGATAATCGAGAACTCGCTGGCTGGCTCAGAAACGTTTCTGCTGCACGAGTTCGAGCGGGTCGCCTCGGCACTGGCGACGCTGTGCTGAGCGGCGCCATAATGGCGTGGATGTCTACAGACGTCCGCGCCAAGGTTTACCTGTTCGGCCCCTTCCGCCTCGACGTGGCTGAGCGGCGGCTGGAGAAACACGCCGAGGTCGTGCCGCTGCTGGGCAAGGCGTTCGACACGCTCGTCGTGCTCGTCGAAGGCGCCGGCCTGCTGCAA
>DATHEN010000712.1:0-2337 GCA_035318565.1 Polyangiaceae bacterium | reverse complement strand
AGCGCGAGATCGAGCTGGGCGTGCGCGAGCTGCTGGACGACGGGAAGCTCAGCGGAAGCGAGACGCTCGAGGCCCGGGCGGTTGTGACCGTCGATGGCCTCGATCGTGAGATCGTGGTTACCGGCGAGATCGCTCTCGCCGACGAGCCGAGCGCCTCGCCGGAGTAGCGCGCTCCAAGGTCTTTCTCGCATGGCTGTTGGGCACAACGTGGCCCTGCTCTCGGCGCACCCGGGGCAAGTTGGTACGTTCGAGCTATGAAGGTCATTCACGGGTACTGGGAGTGCAGTAGGTGCGGACAGAAGGGTGTTTTGCCAACCAGCCGCGAGGGCGACTGGGCTGCGCTTGACGAAAACGCTGCGTTTGTCACGCAACACATCGAGGAATGTTTTACCGACGAGGAGTTTTCCCGCGGGATCGGTAGCGAGGACTTCTTCGTCGGTACGCTGAAGATTCAGCGAGGCTAGCGAGAGCGCGGTTCCGCTCGCGCTGAGAACGACCCTGTAGCCCACTGCTGCTCGCTCGGGCTCCGCTCAGTTACAGCGCCGCAATCTAGATTGGGGATATGCGCGGTCCCGAAGGCGAGCTCTTGCAGATCGTCCACCGGTTTCTGGTCCAGTCGGGCGACTGGCCCGTGTTCTATTTATTGGACCATGCCGTCGACTCCGAGCTGGGCGAGGATGCGGCCGAGCTTCTGAACCTCATCGAGCCCGGCTTGTTGCTGTTCGATCCATACTTTCAGCCGACCAGCAGGGTGTCTCTCACTGCGGCAGGGCTCCACCGGATCGGGACTGCCGAGACAGAAGGTGCGCTGGCGGCGTTTTGGGGCCTTGTCCAGCTGGCCCTCAATGTGCAGGGCCGCTTCGAGCCATCGGCTGGCGATCCGTACGGGCTGCCGCGAATAACCCATGCCGAGGTCGAGGCGCGCCTGCGTATCGAAGGCGAGTTGGTAACTCCAGGGCTTGCCCGGCGCGCCTTCATGGTGTTTGCAAGCGAAGGTCTCTACTCCTCGACGGCAGGACCCGATGACGATGGACGGTGGAGCTTCACCGTTGGCCGCGATTTTCGCCGGTGGCGCACCGTAGAAACGGTCGACGAGTTTATTCGTCTGCGAAACGACGAGCGCGCCCAGCGTTCGATTGTGAAATCTGCCCAGCCTCAGGACGGGGACCGTGTCTTCGTCAGTTTCGCGCAGCGGGACAAGGCCCTGGCGGTTCGCTTCACGGACTTTCTTCGAGGCGCATGCAACCTGCGCGAGGAGCAGGTGTTCCTAACCGCGCGGCCTGGGGAACTCGAGCCTGGCGCTCAATTCGTCGATGCCATCCGTTCCGCACTGGAAGGGGCTTGCTTCGCAGTGCTCTTGCTCACGCCGTCCTATTACGAGAGTCATTTCTGTCTCGCTGAGCTCGGCGCGGTCTGGGGACTTGAGCGCGTATGCGCTCCGGTGATCGTTCCCCCGGTCGATTTCGCGGCTCTGGACGGCGTGCAATTGGGACAGCAGGCACTGCGGATTGATCAGAGCCAAGACCTCGACGTCCTACGCGACCAAGTCCGCGGCGCGGTTCGGGCCGAAGCAACTACGCCGGAGTGGAATCGCCAGCGCGACGCGTTTCTCAACGATTGGGATGCCCGCTTAAGCCATGACATCGCTGAGATAAGGACTGTGCCGGCCTCCGATTACCGGGTGCTTCAAGCCGACCTCGAACTGCTGGCTAATGACCTCACGACAGCGCAGGAAGAAAGTCAGCGCCGAATGGAGTACGCGAGTCATCTTCGAGCGGACAACGAACGTTTACGTGCGGGCGGGACGGTGGAAGAGGCTGCCCCGCAGCTCTCGCCGGGAGACGAGCAAGCCGAGCGGATAGCACAGGCCCTAGCAGCGATAGAGGATGCGGCAGAGCTCATCAGCACACTCCCGAAGATCGTGCGCGGCGCGCTTTACCGTCACTACAGCGCGAAGCAACCTCTGACAGTTGGCGGCCAGGCAGACGACTTTGATCCCGCGGAGGCTGGCCGGGAGGTTGACGAGGGTTTTCTGATCTGGGATCCAGCGGAGTCGGGTCTGGTCTGGCCGCGTTTTGATAATCCGCGGATGGAGGAAGTGAAATTCGCGTTAGACCGTGTGCGGAGCCTGGCCTTCGATGGGGACCCCATGATGGATAAGGCCAAAGCTGGGCCCTGGTTTAGACCCGTCCTCAAGGAGCGCTTCGCGATTGAGGACGCAGAGTTCGAACTCGCGCCTACCTGGCGAAAGCTCGGGCTCTTGCCCGTTTGATTGGGTCGCTACGGGGGGTCTAGCGGGGCGCGCATAGGCTGCTGGCCAGTTGCCTTGACGCTCGA
>DATHEN010000711.1:0-2297 GCA_035318565.1 Polyangiaceae bacterium | reverse complement strand
GGCTGCACACCCGACACCGGCAAAAGGACGGCGGCGGCCGACGCGTCTACTCAGCGCACGAGCAGCGGCTCGTCGCCGGCTGGTGCGGTGCTCGATCGACAACGGCGTGCTCCCGCGACGAGCGAATCCTTGGCCCCGAATCCCGGCCGAGTCGTATTCGCCGACGCGGGAGTGTTCGCCAAGTGCCACTCGGGTTTCACGTCCGGCGGCGATCCGACGCTGGACGTGATGCGCCTCGGGCTGATGTGCGGTCCGTCGAACGGCATGAAGTTGCTCTTGGACGTTGCCAGCGATCTAGCGGCCTTGCCGGAGCGGCACACGCTCGAGGTGCGAGCGGGAGACTGCTTCCGAGTAATCGCCGCGGCCAGCCGCGCGGTGGCCGGGTTGCGCGTGGAAGTCACTGCAGCCGACGAGCGGGTGGTGGCGCGCGGGGCGGCGCCGAGCTGGCTCATCCTCGACTCCGAGTACCCCTTCTGTAGCTCGGAGGCGGGCACGTACCGGGTCGCTGTATCCGCGTCCAGCGCACCTGACGCGGGAGCTGCGCCGGTCAATAGCCGGACGGCCGCGTATGCGCTGCAGGTCTGGCGTCTTCGCCTGTGAACCGTTCTCAGGTCGGTCTACGCCGAGCCGGAATGAAATTTCGGCCCGATGTACTAGACTCCGCGACATATGCGCTCCGAATTTGCCGAACGCCGTAAGCGGGTGCTGTCGGCACTACAACCCGGAATCCTGCTGGTCTTTGCGGCTCCCACGGCGATTCGCAACAATGACGTCGAGCACGAGTACCGCCAAGACTCGGATTTTTTCTACCTCAGCGGTTTCGATGAACCGGACAGCGTGCTCGTGCTCACGACGCGGGGCGAGCAGTGCTTCCAGCTCTTCGTGCGTCCGCGCGACCCAGAACGTGAAGTCTGGGACGGCGCGCGCGCCGGCGTGGACGGAGCGGTTGCCGAATTCGGAGCCAGCGCAGCGTTCCCGATTGCGGAGTTCGAGGCCAAGTTGCCAGAATTGCTGCAGGACCAGGAGCGGCTCTTCTATCGTCTGGGCAAGGAACAGAGCCATGACGCGCTCGTCTTGAGCGCGCTCGAGCGCACGCGTGCCAAAGGCCGGCTCGGTTCGAGTTGGCCCACGCAGATCGTCGATCCAGCCACGGTGATCCACGAGATGCGTTTGTTCAAATCCGGCGAAGAAGTGGAGCTCATGCGGAGCGCGGCGGCCATCACCCGAGACGCGCACGTGCGGGCCATGGCCGAAACACGCGCGGGCCGCTACGAGTACGAGATCGAAGCAGTGCTACGCGAGCGCTTCCACGCCGGTGGTGCCGAGCGCTGCGCCTACGCGCCGATCGTCGGCTCCGGTCCGAACGCTACGGTGCTGCATTACCGCAGGAACAACCGCCGCATGCAGCCGGGCGATCTGCTGCTCATCGACGCCGGTTGCGAATATCGCTACTACGCCTGCGACGTGACGCGCACCTTTCCCGTTTCGGGTAAATTCAGTGCGGCGCAGCAGGAACTCTACGAGATCGTACTCGAAGCGCAGCTCGCCAGCATCGACGCAACCCGGCCGGGAAGCACGCTCGATGCCGTGCATCAACGCAGCGTGCAACGCATCACCGAGGGCCTGGTACGTCTCGGTATCATTCAAGGCCCCACCGAGGCGGCGCTCGAAGAGCAACGCTACAAGCCGTACTTCATGCACCGCACCAGCCACTGGCTCGGTATGGACGTACATGACGTCGGTCGCTATCACCGGGGCGGTACGGCGCGCGAGCTCGAGCCGGGCATGGTCATCACCGTCGAGCCCGGCATCTACATCAGCCAAAACGCGCCCGTTCCCGAACAGTACCGAGGCATCGGTATTCGCATCGAGGACGACGTGCTCGTCACGCGCGAGGGCCACGTCGTGCTGACCGAGTCGATCCCGAAGAGCGTGGCCGAAATCGAGCACGCCTGCGCCGCGTGAGCGCGTTGAACCATCATGATCAGCGCGCCCCTGATTCCTTACTTCCATCTGCCAGACATTCTGCTCGTACCAGCGGGTTTGTTCGGCGCGCGCTTCCCGAGCGAGGCAATCTCGATCAAGCCCTTCGGCGCGCTGGTCGCTACGGGCATCTACCTCGGCGCATTCCTCGCGATACGGCAAGGCAAGCGGCTCGGCATGGACGAGCGAGCGCTCGTATCGTTGATCTTCTGGGCCGTCGGCATGGCCTTCGTGGGAGCGCACGTTCTCGATCTGGTCTTCTACTATCCCGACAAGCTCATCGAGGATCCGCTGAGCTTGCTGCGCATGTGGGA
>DATHEN010000710.1:0-4604 GCA_035318565.1 Polyangiaceae bacterium | reverse complement strand
ATCATTTGACGAAGATGCCTCGGGGCACAAGCGGTCCAACAGTTGAGGCCCTGGGGTTTGCGGGCCCATCGTAGGCTGACCATTCATCACAAGTCGCGTGTGCTGCGAGAGTTGCGCGGAAACGTGCCTACCCTGCCGCATACGGGATCATGTATCGAAGGCTGGACCGCTGAAGCACCGTCGGTTGCTCGCGCGGGGGGGGTTTGCTCATTCCAGACGATCGATAACGTAAACCCGGCATTCCATGCGTGATCGTCCGGACAGCGCGACCCCCCGCGGCCAGCGAGACCTTTGCACCGTGAAGCCCGGGAATGCCGGTGTCCCCTCGACACCGCGCAACGTTTCCGTCACTTCGCCGGCAAGGCGGGCTTTACGAGCGTGCCCAGAATTCTTCGACACTGCGCTTCAAAGGCCGGCTCGAGCGCAGTGACGTATCCGTGCACCTGAGCCGCTTGCAGCGCGGAGTAGCTCGAGCACGAGTGCAAACTCAGAAACGGAGCGACAGGTTCGATCGCCGTCCGCCCGCGAAACTCAGGGCCCACTGCCGCCCGCGTCGCCCCGCGCTAACCCCCCAAAATCAAGCCGCGCCAAGTATCAACCTTCCGTCCCAGGGCTGCGGCGCCCCCCCGGCCTCCGTCCCCGCGTTCGCGTCGCTTTCGCGTTCGCCTTGCCCCTCCGCACGAAACCACACAACCCCCCGCACGTTCTCCCAACAGACCCGTTCGCAAAGTACAGCTATCGCTGTCGATCCTTCAAACTTCGACGACTTGTGATGGATGCTCAGATCGTAGGGGGTCGCGCTTCCCGTGTGCGGCTCAGCTCAAAAAGCGCCTGTCACTCCCAGGCCCGTGAACGCTCCGCCGACGTATGCGACGGGAAGCAGCCGACCCCGCGCGAAGACGTTGCTGTCGGACTTCGGTTCGTAGCGATCGGGATCGTTCGCCGTGAGGAGCAAAATGGCGCCCGTGCCGAGCACCGCGGCGCCCACGCCCACGCCGATCCATCCGAACTTGTCGTGACCGCGCGCTTCCTCCAGGTTGTCGAGCCGAATGCGCAGCTCTTCCACACAAGTGGGGGTAGACACTGCCGTCCTGCCGTCGGTGCCCGGATAGCATTCGCCGCCGGGAGTGTTCAGATCCGCAGTGTCGAACGCGTCCTTGGCGTCGTTCTTCTGGCCCTGGTTGTAGATGAGAAAGCCAGTGCCACCCGCGGCGAGCGCAGCACCCGTGGCCAGCCCGATAAAACCGAGCGTGCGTTGTGTCGTGGCAGCGCTGCGGTAACTCGCGCGCTTCTCGGGGGTCGGCTGCAGATCGATGGGCACCTCGAGGCGACCGCGCTCCGGTATCTCGATCTCGCGCTGGAACGGGAAAAAACCCGCTCGTTCGACGCGGATGCTGTGTTTTCCGGGAGGCAGCTGCAGTGGCGCCGCGTAGGTACCGCGCGGCACCGTGTCCACGAACACGACGGCATCGGGCTCGCTGATCGAGAGCGCCAGCGACCCACCCTGGCTGCGTAGCGCCGCCTGATCCACCGCGAGATCGAGGCTCACCTCACCCGTCACTCCCTCGCCGAGCGTGACGCTCTGCGTGGCCGCGACGTAGCCCGGCCGACGCACCTCGATGGTGTGAGCGCCCGGCGCAAACGCGAGGGATGCGGGCAGCGGCGTTTTGCCGACTGGTACTCCGTCGACCAATACGTCTGCTGCGGGTACGTTCGCCTTCACCGTGAGCCGCGCCAGCGTGCGATCGAGCTCACGCAGCACCAAGCTGACGT
This sequence comes from Polyangiaceae bacterium, assembly GCA_035318565.1. GTDB lineage: Bacteria > Myxococcota_A > Polyangia > Polyangiales > Polyangiaceae > DATDJP01. The sequence goes on along the minus strand of DATHEN010000710.1, from coordinate 2,831 downwards.
CCGCTTTACTCTTGCCTGCAACCACCACGCGCCGGCGTTCGGGATATCGGCCCGGCGCGATGGCGCTCACCCAGTGCTCGCCGCTCGAAACTCGAACGGGGCCGGGCAGTGGTGATTTGCCGACAGGCAGATTGTCGACCTCCACATCCGCGCCTGCGACGTCCACGCTGATGGCAAGCTCACCGATCAACGCGGCTTGCTCTTCTCGCCGAGCTCTGGCGACCTCGAGCTCTCGAGCTCCGAGTTGACCAGGACTCGCGAGCAAACGGTCGAACGTGGTCACCGCGTCCACCGAGTGGTGCATAGAGGAATGCACCAGGCCGATGTTGAACAGGACGAGCGGGTGCGGAACGAGCTCGTAAGCGCGCGTGAACTCGGCGAGCGCTCCAGAGTTGTCTCCCTGATTGAAGAGTTTGAGCCCGCGATCGAAGCGCTCATGCGCCTCTTGCCGAGTCGCGTCGCTCGCGGCCGGCTGCGCGAGTGAGACTCGAGGATAAGAAGCAGAGGCGCCCAGGACCAAGCACAACGACAGTTCGACGAAACGTCCTCTCAAAACGGATTCTCCTCGGCAAGACCATGCTCGCGTGCGCGGGATGTCGATGCTCCCTTGGGCGCGGATCCACTCGGCGCGGCGCCGCGCCCCGGAACGGCACGAGCCGCGCTCGCGCTCGCAGAAACCGGAGGCGCCGCCGGCGCTGACGGAGCGCTCGCCACGGTCACGATCGGGCCTTCATTGGCAGAGCTCTCGGGAGCGGGCGCGCTCGGCACGGGCTGAGCGGTTGCGTTGACCCGCCCATCCGACGCCTCCACGAGCTCTTTGCCAATCGACGTCGGAGCGGCCATTTTTGCCACTATCCCGGCCGCGATGCCCAGCACAATCAGCGCACCCACGGCCCAGAGCAGCATGCGCCCGCTGGCGGGCTTTGCCGCGAGCTCGACACCGGCTCCGGTGCCGGCGGCTTCGGTCGCGCCGGAGCTAGTCGGCTGAGTGGCCCCCAGGGCGGTGGCCGCGTGGGGGAACTCCGAGCGCGCGCTCACGTAGGAACCGTGGGGGCTATGCCGCGTTTGCAGCAGACCCGGATCGATGAGATCCAGCGCCTCGCGCATGGCGCGCGCAGTCGCGAAGCGCTGCTCCGGATTCGTGGACATGGCGCGCGCTATCAGGGCTCCCAGCGCGGCGGGAACGTCCGGTCGCAACTGAGCGAGCGGCGTGTACTTGCCTTCGTGAATCAGCACGGCCAAGTGCGGGAGCGTTTCGGCAACGAACGGCTTCCGGCCGCTCAAGCATTCGTACAGAACCACTCCCAGCGCGTACACGTCGGCGCGCACGTCGAGCGACGTTTCACCGCGCGCCTGTTCCGGCGGCATGTAGTACGGCGTGCCGAGCGCCGTGCCTTCGTTGGTGAGATTGAAATTACCGGTGCGCGTGGGATCGAACTTCGAGATCCCGAAGTCCAAAATCTTCACGTAGATGCGCTCGTGATCGATGAGGAACAGGTTCTCGGGCTTGATGTCGCGGTGGATGATGCCGGCGTCGTGCGCGGTTTGAATGCCGTCGCAGGCTTGACGGATGATCTCCGTGGCTTCGAACACGGGCAGCTGCTGCTTTTCGCGAAGCAGATGCTCGAGCGAGCTCCCCTTGAGGAGCTCCATCACGATGTACGGCTCGCCGGACTCGAGCTGTCCAGCATCGAACGTCTCGACGATATGAGGGTTGCCGATGCGGCCCGCTGCCGAGGCTTCGCGCAGAAAGCGCTGCACCACGGACGGCAGGCGCGCCATCGGCCCATGGAGGAGCTTCATGGCGCGCCGGTGCTTGGTGAGCTCGTGCTCGACCTCGTACACCGCCCCCATCCCGCCCGTACCGAGCAGCCGAATGACCCGCAACTTGCCGAGGAGCAGTGTGCCGGGGGGGATGACCGTCGCTTCGTCCACGCTGTAACCCCGTAAGTTAGCAGGTTCGCGGAGCCGCGTCGCCGTCGCACAATGAGACGCCATGCGCCGGAAGCGCCGGTAGCCGAAGGACTCAGACCGCAAGTCGGGCGACCGAGCGCGGGTCTGGCGACTCCCGAAATGCCGCGCAGTTTCGTGGCCAACGATTGCATCACGCGCGGCCCGAGGGCGCGCCGAGCTCACCGTGCGCGCGCGTGCGTAGCTCGTCGCACGCACGCTTCTCGAGACGCGCGGGCCGTGGCGCGCGGCGCCGCTTGCGAGCGCCGCTTTCCCCGTGTTAATAGCGAATGCATGCTCCGTATTCGATCGTCCGTCGGATTCTTTCTCGTCAGTGCTGGTTTGAGCCTGGGTGCTTGCGGGAGTGACAGTGACAAGGAGAAGCTGAAAGCCGCCAAGCTCGCGGAAGGCTGCACGCTCAACTCCAATTGCGCAAACCCGCTAGTGTGTACCTTCGAGCGCTGTCACACGGCATGCGACGAAGACCGCGACTGCCCCAATGAAGAGCGCTGCGTGATGGGCGCTACCGGGCGGGTCTGCCAGCTTCCGGTCGAGACGGGCTGTACGAGCAACGCGCAGTGCAAAGGCACGCAGACGTGCGGCGTGGACAGAGAGTGCCGCGACAAATGCGTCGGCAACGGCGACTGCGGCACCGGCCAAGTCTGCGCGAACAGCAAAGAGTGCGCGAGCAACGACCCGAACAAAGACGTCGTCGATCCGCAAGGCAACATCCAGCCGGATCCGTTTGGCGGAACGGGAGGCACTGGCGGTACGTCGGGCGCGGGCGGCACGTCCGGTAACGGCGGCGTAGGCGGCGCATCGGGATCGGGCGGTACATCGGGATCAGGCGGTGCGTCGGGTTCGGGCGGCACTGCCGGAAC
>DATHEN010000709.1:0-3773 GCA_035318565.1 Polyangiaceae bacterium | reverse complement strand
CACCGAGCCCCTGCTGCACGGCCGGGTGCGCAACTTCCAGCAACTGTTTGCGGCGCGCCTGTTCGACGGCGAGCAGCGCCTCGGGAGCCATCCCTTCCAGCTCGGGCCACGCTGCCGTTGACGCGAGGAGCGTTGCGCTGGTGCCCGGTTCGAGGACAATCTCGTAGTAGCCGGGTGAAAACACCGGGCCGTGGAAATCGTAGCCGCGGCTCCGTTCCACCCGATAGAGAAGCTCGGCCACCTGCGAAGCGGCGACGAACGACGCTGCGCCGCCGGCCTGGAGCAGCAGGTGCACGGCGGGAAAGGGATCCCCGGCGGCGATCTCCAGCCCGTCCCGCGTGGCTCGCAGCGCGAACGGAAATTCCGGAGTGCCGTGTTCATCGACGTTGATGGCGCGAGCCAGTGCCCCCTCGTGCACGCGGACGTTGAACGCGGGCGAAAGGCGCAGGCGCACGGGTCCGGGACTTTCCAGCAAGCGGTAGATGACGACGGTCGAATTCGACAGATGCGGCATGAAAATGCGTTTCTCGAGCGAAGCGTTTCCGCAGCGGTAACGCCACACGGGCAGGCCCAGCTCGAGAGAGAAATCGTCCAGCGACGATCCTGGTAGAACGAGGTCGCCGTTCATGGGCTCCTGGCCGGTCAGACAATGTGCTGTGTCGCCCACGTACAGCTCTTCGCGAATTTGGTTGAGCATCAACGTGCGCCCCAGTGGCGGCGGTAGGGCGGCGATGAGCAGACCGTGGAAGCGCCGGGTCAGCGCGCCCGATAGTGAGCCGCATGCGTACCCTCCGAGCCCGTTGGTCACGAGCCATTCGCGTTCGAGCAAGGACTCGGGCTCCTCGCCGCGTCTATAACCAATGCGGGTTGCGCTTTCGTTCATGTGTCGTCTCCAGCCGGTGCCAGCACGAGCAGCGCATGCCCCGGAACGGACCAATTGAGCCCCGGCTCCGGAACCGGTGTTCCGTGACCGCCGTAGAGCGGGTCTTCGCTGGACCAGAGCAAGTGCCAACCGCGTTCATCGGGCGGAGCCAGGAGTGGCTCGGGGGCAGGACTGAGCTGCAAGTCGCGGCCGAGATTCATGAGGAGTAGGCGATCGCCAGTGGGGCATGAGATCCGCAGCAGCAGCGCTTCGGGGCCGAGTACCGCTCCGTACAGGGCGTCGCTGCGTTCCTGTGCGAAAGCCGGATCCTCCCGTCTGAGCCTCAGCAGGTCCTGGTGCAGGCGGTACGCCGGCGCGTGCGTCGTCCTCTCGCGGAAATCGAGTTTGCAGACCTCGAACGTGCTGCGCGCGCCCGGGTCGGCCAGCAGGTCCAGGTCGGCGCTGGAGGCGATGGCAGGAAACTGCTTCAAGAAATCGGCGCGTCCCGTGCGCACGACCCGTGCGAGCTCCGACTCCTGGTCGGCGAAAAACAGAAACGGAGCAGAGGCGGCGAACTCCTGGCCCTGGAACAGCATCGGTGTGGGCGGCGCGAGCAACATCAGCGCGGTGACCGCACGCAACCGCCCGGGACTGGTCAACTCGTGCAGACGCTGTCCGCGCGCAGAATTGGCGATTTGATCGTGATTCTGGATGTAAGTCACGAAGTGCTTCGCTTGGAGGTCCAGTGCGGGGCTGCCGCGAGCTTTCTTTTGCCACTCGTAGCGCTGACCCTGAAACAGGTAGCCCCAGCGCAATGCCGAGATGAGCTCCTGAGGAGTGCCCTGGTGATCGCTGTAGTAAGCCGGGTTGTGCCCGGTCAGCGCCACCATGGCCGTGTGGTGAAAGTCGTCGTTCCAGAGCGCGTCCAGACCAAAGCCGCCCTGCTCCGGGCTACGGGCCAGCCGGGCGTGCTGCGGTTCGTTCTCGGCAACGAGATAGGTGCGGCGAGTGCCGGCTGCCTGGCGCACGGCTTCGGCGATTTCGGCGATGACATGCGTAGAGGAGCTGTCCCCGATGCTCTGCGTTGCATCGAGGCGCAAGCCGTCGAAGTGAAATTCGTCGATCCAGTAGCGCGCGTTGCTGATGAAAAATTCGCGAACGGGTGCGCTCGCTTCGCCGTCGAAGTTGATCGCATCGCCCCACTCGTTGGTGTAACGGTCGGTGAAGTAGTGGTCTGAAAACTCAGCGAGATAGTTACCGGCGGGGCCGAAGTGATTGTAGACAACGTCCAGAATCACGGCGACGCCGAGCGCGTGCGCCGAGTCGACGAAGGCACGTAGCTCGTCCGGGCGGCCGTAGAGGCGGCACGGGGCGAATAGGCAGACGCCGTCGTATCCCCAACCGAAGGCGCCCGTAAAATCGGCGAGCGGCATGAGCTCGATCACGTTGATGCCCAGAGCCGCGAGCTCGGGCAGCTCGGCCCGAGCGCTCTCGAGCGTGCCCGCCGCTGTGAACGTGCCTAGGTGCAGCTCGTACACGACCCGTCCCGAATCGGGAACACCGCGCCAGGTGGCGTCCGTCCAGCCAAAAGACTTGGGATCGACGACCTGACTCGGTCCGTGTGGTCCGTCCGGTTGGTAGCGCGAGGCTGGATCGGGGTAGATGCGATCGGACCCGTCGAGGCGAAAGCCGTACGCGCTTCCGGCGCGCAGGTGCTCTGCCACGCCGGAGAAGTAGCCGTTGCCCTCGGCGCTGAGGGTGCTGGCTCGCCCGTCGGGCCCGCCAGCCACGACTTCGATGTTTGACCGCTTCGGCGCCCAGACCCGGACGTGCACTCTGCCGCCAACTAGCTCCGCGCCCACGGGATAACGCCTGCGGTTCATCGAGGCCGAGCAATCTAAGGCGGCGATTTGGAGATTCAGCGGGCGCGCGCCGTAGCAAATAGCCTCGTGACTTACGCTGCTGTGGGTGTGCTCCCGGCAAGGGGAAAGCCGAGCTCGAGCCTCGCACCAAGTCCCACAAATCGTTTTGCGTGCCGGCAGCAGGCGTGGGCGTTGGCTATTCTTTTGTCATCATCCATGAGATCCTTGTACGGGGTGTCTCTTAAGGTCGAGGACGTCATGAAGAAGCTTTTAGCTTGGGCTGCGGGAGCATGTGTCGTTGCGAGTCTGGCCGGTGCCTGTGGCGGCGGTGATTCCGGCGGCGATTCGGACGGCGACGGCAACGTAAGGGATGCCGGCCGTGATAGCAGCATCATCGTCCGGCCCGATGGCAGCGGCGGGGGCGGCAACTGCACGCCGCTGACCTGCGAGGCCCTGGGCGCTACCTGTGGACCCCAGGGTGACGGCTGCGGCAACGTCATCGAATGCGGAAACTGCACGGCTCCCGAGGTTTGCGGAGCCGGTGGCCCCAGCAAGTGTGGGCGCCCGAACCCCAATTGCGTCGCCAAGACCTGCGCGCAGCTCAACGCAAACTGCGGCCAGCAGGGCGATGGCTGCGGCAACGTCATCAATTGCGGTCAGTGTACGGCCGGCCAATTCTGTGGCGGAGGCGGGCCGAGCCGCTGCGGCGCTACCGGCACCGTCACGGACGGCGGCACGTGCGTGCCGACCAAGACCGCCTGCGCGGCCGGCGATTGCGGGCCGATCGGCAACGGTTGCGGCGTACTCCTGAACTGCTCCACGACCTGCCCCGCGGGTCAGATCTGCGGTGGCGCGGGCGTCCCGAGTCGCTGCGGCGGTAGCGGAGCAGATGGCGGCGGCGTGGTTTGCCAGGCCAGGACCTGCGCGCAGCTGAACGCCAACTGCGGCCAACAGGGCAACGGCTGTGGCGGCCTCACACCGAGCTGCGGGTCCTGTCCCACGGGGCAGATCTGTGGCGGTGGCGGCGTTGCCAGTCGATGCGGACCCAT
>DATHEN010000708.1:0-5857 GCA_035318565.1 Polyangiaceae bacterium | reverse complement strand
GTCCGAAGGCCCGCATCTGCTCGGGAGTGGGTCCGATGAAGCGAATCCCGGAAGCCTCGCAACGCTCCGCGAACTCGGCGTTCTCGCTCAAAAAGCCGTAACCCGGGTGAATGGCTTCCGCGCCGCCCTGACGCGCGGCCTCCAGGATTTTTTCGATCGAGAGGTAGCTCTGCGCCGCCGGTGCTTCGCCGAGCAAGAAGGCTCGTTCGGCCAGAGCCACGTGCGGCGCGTGCCGATCCGCCGCGGAGTACACGGCGAGCGGCGCGATGTTCAAGCGCCGCAGGCTACGCAGGATGCGCAGCGCGATCGCGCCGCGATTGGCAATCAGAACGCGTGCAAAGCCCACGGCCCACCGTCTCTATCAGGGTTGGTTCCGCTCACACGTTCCACACGAGAAATTGCGCCGGCGTGGGGTTGTAAGCGTTGCAGGGGTTGTTGAGCTGCGGACAATTCGAAATCAAGACGAGCACGTCGCTCTCGGCCCGCATTTCCACGTACCGGCCCGGTCCGGAAACGCCGTCCTCGAACGACAGGCCGCCCTCGGGCGTGACCGGCACGTTCATGAAGAAATTGATATTCTGTGACACGTCGCGCTTGGTCATGCCGTGACCGTAACGAGCGAGCGCCAGGAGGAAGCTGTCCCGGCAGTTGTGCATGAATTTCTTGTCGAGCGCGTAGCGCACCTGATTGCTCTCGGCCGAACAGGCTCCGCCCAGCGTGTCGTGGCGCCCGCACGTGTCGGCCACGATCGTGAGCAGCACCCTGCCCTCGCTCGAATACAGCTCGCTGCCGCTCGTCAGATAAATGTTGCCTTGCCGGCGCAGCGTCTCGGTCGCGCTGTAACGCTCGCTCAAATCGCGCGCGTTGAAGAACAGCGTGTCCACGGCCTGGTTCCCGTGCAAATCGACGATACGCGCGACCTGACCGCGCGCGAGCTCGTGAGTGAAGCCGAGGCCCGCTGCTATCGTTTCAGTGAACACGGCGTTGGCGGGTAACAAGTGACTCTCTTTGAGTGACATCTCTAGTGACCTCGTACCTCGGCTTCGGCGTATTCGGCCGCGTACGCTTCGGTGAGCGCAAAGCCGCGCGCGTTCTCGGGACGGGACATGCGACACGGATCGTCGGGCAACGGCGCTGCGCCCTGCCAGATCACCAGCGCCACGTCGGGCGGGGCGTACTTCCCGCCGGGATCGAGCGGGTGCGGGGTATTGGAGAGGACCGCGAGCGTATCCATCTCGAAGCGCAGATCCACGTACGCGCCGGGCGCGCGGCGTAGCTCCCGCCAGGTCAGAGCGCCGTCGCTCGCCACGGCTGCGCGCACGAAGAAATTCACGTTTGCCACGATGTCGCGCTTACCGAGCCCGTGTTTGCCGAGCTCCACCAGGAAATTGTCGCGCGCGTTGCGGTGAAAATCGTTACGAAGCTCCTGGTAGCTGCCTGCGCCGGCATTCGCGTGCAGCGCCTGCGCATCACCCATGCCCGTGATGGTATCGTGCCAACCGGCGGTGTCCCCGATCACGGAGCACAGCACGCGCCCCATGTCCGAATAGAGCACGCGCCCGCGCGTCAAGAACGCCGTGTACTGCGCCTTCAGCGTGTCCGGCATGTTGTAGCGCTCGAGCGGATCGCGCGCGTTGTAGAAGAGCGCCGACACGCACGCGCGCGCGTCGAGATCCACGATGCGCAGAACTTGCCCGCGTCGCAGGCGCCTGGACCAGGCCTGGCCGCCGCGCAGCCGCTCTTCGAGCAGAATCTTTTCAGGGGCTAGGCGTTCGGGAGAAAGCTCGGACATGGCTGTGCCGTCATTCTACGTCATCGCCCACGGCCGTCATACGCACCACGGGCAGAGCTTGCGCTCGGCTGTCCGAGCGCGGATGAATCAGATCTTCGATGTGACGCCGCACGGCCAAAAACGGCGCCGTCATGAATTGATCCGGCGTGCGAGGCCGCGGCACCGGCACCTCGATCAGCTCGCGCACGCGGCCGGGATGCGCGTCCAGCACCAGGATTCGATCCGCGAGGTACACTGCCTCTTCGAGATCGTGGGTGATGAAGACGATGGTGATGTCCACCTGCTTCCAGATCTGCAGGAGATAACTCTGCATCTGGCAGCGGGTCTGCGCGTCGAGCGCACCGAACGGCTCGTCCATGAGCAGCACGCGCGGTCGGTTGGCGAGAGCACGCGCGATCGCCACGCGCTGCTTCATACCGCCCGAGAGCTGATGCGGATACGCCTCCACGAAGCGCCGCAGCCCCACGGCATCGAGCCACTGGCGCGCTTCGCGCTCGGCGGTGGATTCGGAGCACGCCTTCGAGACCACCATCCCGAACATCACGTTCTTGAGCACGGTCAGCCAGGGGAACAGCGTGTAGCTCTGGAACACCATGCCGCGATCCGGCCCTGGACCCGTCACGGGCTTGCCGTCGAGCAGCACGTCGCCGCCGGTCTGTTCCTCGAGCCCGGCGATGACCCGCGCCAGCGTCGATTTACCGCAGCCCGACGGCCCGATCACACACAAGAACTCACGGCGATGTGCCGTGAAGCTGACCCGATCGAGCGCCGTGACGCGGCCTTGTGCGCAGTCGAACGCTTTCGTGAGTCCCTTCACTTCCAGGATCACGGGGCGCTGCTTGAGCTTTTCGAAACGCTCGCGGACACCCTGCGCCTGATCCAGGTAACTCGGCAGCTCGAGCGCTGCGCTCATGCCTGCACGATCTCCGCCGGCGCGCCGCTGTCTTCTTGCGGCGCGATTTCAAGTGGTGCGCGCGCTCGATTGCGTCCGAACAGCGCACGCAGCGTCTGCACTCGGCCCGTGCCCGGGATGCGCTTCCAGGGGAAGAGCCGCCGTCCGAGCGCAGCCAGGATGATGTCCGTGAACAGGCCGATCAGCCCGATCAAGATGATCGAAGCGAACACCTTGTCGTACGCGCGATACTTGGCTTGTTGGTTGATGAAGTACGTGATGCCCGAGCTCACGCCGATCAGCTCGGCGACGATCAGGTACGTCCAGGCCCAGCCGAGCAGCACGCGCATATCCGAATAAATTTCGGTAATGACCCCTGGAACGACCACGCGCGAGAGCAGCTGCCGCCGATTCGCCCCGAGCGTCTGGGCGGCTTCGAGCAGCGCCGGATCGACGCGGCGGGTCGTATTCGCGATCACCAGAACTTGTTGGAAGAACGTGCCGATGAAGATGATGGCGATCTTCGGCGCGTCGTGAATGCCCAGCACCGCAACCGCGAGCGCGCCGAAAGCCGGCGCCGGCAAGTAACGAAAGAACTCGATGAACGGTTCCTGGCTGCGGGAGACGGCCGGCAGCGAGCCGCACAGTATGCCGAGCGGCACGGCGATCACCGACGACAGCAAGAATCCCCAGAAGATGACGGTGATGCTGTGCCACAAGCTCTCGTGCAGCCAGGGCTCCGAGGGACGCGCGGGCGGCGTGGTGAAACCCGTCACCAGCGCCGTCAGAACCTGGTGCGGAGCGGGCAGAAACACGGGGTTTTGCGGCACGCCCGTGGCCGGCTTGCCGCCCTTGGCCAGGATGCCGTCGTTCTCCGTTTCGAACGCCTCGCGTTCCACGAGCTCACCCTTCGAAAACCAAGTCACGTCCCCGCTCGAGGTGATCTCCAGCATCGGATGCCACACGAAGGGGACGTAGCTGACCACGCACCACACCAGGAGCGGCAGCGCGAACGAGAAACAAGACAGGAGCATACGCCGCCGCGGCGACAACTCGCCCAAGATGCGCAGCCAGGTCGTGCGTCGGGTCCTCATCGGATCACTCCCTGCTTTCGGGCTTGGCAGTTCGGGGTTTCTCGATGCGATGCGCGGCGCGCCGGGATCGGCGCGCTGAGCTCATTTGCCGAGCGCCTCTTTCGCGAGCGACCCATCGATGTAGTCGGCGAGGGGTTGCGGCTTTTCGTAGATCTTGTTGGCCACGTTGAAGTCGTCCGCGACCTTGCCGCTGCCGTAGAGTGAATCGAGCCCGTCCTTCTTTTCGAAGCGCGCGAGCGCTTCCTCGGGGCTCAGAAAGCGGGTACCCGGCAAGAACTTCGCGTATTCCTCGGGCGGCACTCCGGCACGACCCGCCATGATCTTGACGGCCTCGTCTTTGTTCGCCGGATCGCCGATGAATCGCGCCACTCGGTTCCAGACCTTGATGAACTTGACCCAGTCCGCGCGTCGTTGTGCGAGGCTCTTCGGGCTCACGTTCACGAGATCGTAGATGAGACCCGGCACATCCGCGCTAGTCCACAGCGCGCGCGAGCCCGCGACGGACTTCAAGGCCTGCCCGGAGTTGGGTTGCCAGGCTCCGATGGCGTCCACGTCGCCGGAAGCGAGCGATTGGGCGGTTTGATGGGTCAACACCTTGACGATCTCGACGTCGGACTCTTTCATGCCGGCCTTTTCGAGCCCCTTGAGCAGGAGCAGATGGCTGACCAGCCCCACCTCGAGCCCTACTTTCTTGCCCTTCAAACCCTTGAGGTCTTTGATGCCCGGCTTCGCGACGATCATATCGTTGCCGTTGCTGTAGTCCGTGATGAGAATCGCAACGCTGCGCGCTCCCGGCGCACCGGTGACGAGCGCGTCGCCCATCGTCATCATCACGGCGTCGACCTTTCCGGCCGCGAACGCCTCCATGGAAGGCGTGTATTCGAACCACTCGAACTGAACTTCGACGCCTTCCTCCTTGAACCAGCCCTTCTGGATGGCGATCTCGAACGCCGTCCAACCAGGCCAATCGCTGTAGGCAACGCGCAGCGGCCCAGCCACGGGTTTGGCGGGTATGGCGGCCGCGCTCACGGCCACGGGCGCCGCTGCCGCCGCGGGATCCGGTTCCTTCTTACTCTTGCACGCGATTGCGAGGGGCAGCACCAGCAGCACCAGGAAGAGCGCTGCAAAAGCCAGCGGCCCGTAAGGCAAGCGTCGTTTCATGTCGCGCACGTTATGCGCCAGATTGTGGCCGGAACGTTTCCAGGGCGTTCGCGCTCGGTGAACGGCCCTGCGTCTGCGTGGATTCCTGCAGCGAGCGCTACGTGCTGAAGAAACTGCTTCGCCTGTCTTGGCCGATCGTGCTCGCGCGCGCCACCCAGTCGGTCGTCGGTTTTTGCGACGCGCTGATGGTGGCTCAGCTCGGGGAAGAAGCGCTCGCCGCCGCGACGACGGGATCGCTCAACACGTTCGCCGTACTGATCCTGCCGATGGGCACGGTGTTCATCGTACAGAGTTTTGCAGCGCAGCTCAGCGGGCGAGGCGAGCTCGCCGGAGCGCGACGCTACGCCTGGTACGGCCTTTCGATCGCGCTGCTTTTCGGGGTGCTGACCGCACTGGCACTACCATTCGTGCCCGCGCTGCTCGCGCTCCTCCACTACACGCCGGGCGTGCACGCAGACATGAGCGCGTATCTCGGCTGGCGCCTCTGGTCCGTGTTTCCCGCGATCGGAGTGGAAGCGCTCGGCAACTGGTACGGCGGCCTCGGCAATACCCGCATTTCGATGATCGCCGGCATCGTCACCATGCTGGCGAACGTCGCGGGGAACTATCTGTTGATAGAACCGCGCTTCGGTCTCCCGGGTTACGGCGTTGCCGGCGCTGCCATCGCCAGCACCGTGGCGACCTGCCTCGGCTTCGCCGTGATCGTCGGCATCTTCCTGCGCGACCGGGAGACGCGCAGCGCGAGCGCCGGGGGGTTTCGCGTTTCAGAGCTCAAACGCGTGCTGCGCTTCGGCTTGCCGAACGGGGTCAACTGGTTTCTGGAGTTCGCGGCCTTCGCCTTGTTCGTGAACGTGGTCGTCGCGCACCTGGGCACGAGTGTGCTGGCCGCGTTCAACGTGGTGATGCAGATCAACCTGG
>DATHEN010000707.1:0-2231 GCA_035318565.1 Polyangiaceae bacterium | reverse complement strand
CACACCCACAACGATCGCGGTTGTGCGGTGGCTGCTGCCGAGCTCGGCGTGATGGCCGGTGCAGATCGCATCGAGGGAACGTTGCTCGGTAACGGCGAGCGCACGGGCAACATGGATTTGGTCACCATGGCCATGAACCTGTACTCGCAGGGCATCGATCCGGAGCTCGATTTTTCGGACATGCGCCGCATCATCGACACCGTCGAGTACTGCACGGAGATCGATACGCACCCGCGGCACGCCTACGCGGGCGAGCTCGTGTACACGGCTTTCAGCGGCAGCCATCAGGACGCCATTCGGAAGTCGCTGGCCAAGCAGCGCCCGGATGAGCCCTGGCAGGTGGCCTACCTGCACATCGATCCGCGCGATCTGGGCAGGCGCTACGAGGAAGTCGTGCGCATCAACAGCCAGTCCGGAAAAGGCGGCGTGCTGCACGTCCTCGAACGAGACTTCGGGATCACCTTGCCGCGCTGGCTGCAGATCGCGTTCTCGAAGGTCGTGCAGACGGAGGCCGAGCGCACCGGCGGTGAAGTGCAGGGCGCGCAGGTCCGGCAGTTGTTCGATGGCGCCTACGTCACGGTACCGGCGAGCTTCGAGCTGCGCGACTACGACGTGCGGCGCATCGGCTCTCGCATTCGCGTCCAGTGTGACGTTGGTGGCCTGAACATCGAAGGCGAAGGCCACGGCGCCGTGGAAGCTCTGATGGATGGAATGCTGCGTGTGCGCGCAGTGAGCGGCGTGGTCGAAGCCTTCGACGAGTTTGCGCTCGGCGGTGGGACGGAGGCTGCCGCGATGGCCTGCGTACGCATTCGGAGCGGCGAAGACGTGCAGATAGGCGTCGCTTTCGCGGAGGACACGACGACCGCTGCGCTGCAGGCCGTGCTCACGGCGCTGGGCCGTCAACCCGGGCAAGAGCGCGAGCAGATGCCGGCGGAATCTACCGAGCGGCCCGCGTTGCAGAAGGCGCGGGCCAGCTGAAGTCCGAGGCGGCTCAGACCCGATAGTTCGGGGCTTCTTCCGTGATGATCACGTCGTGGACGTGGCTTTCGCGCAGGCCCTGACCCGTGATGCGAATGAAGCGCGCATCTTTACGCAGCTCCTGAATGTTGCGAGAGCCGGTGTAACCCATGCCGGCCCGCAAACCGCCGACCAGCTGCTCCAAAATGGACCCGAGTGAGCCGCGATGCGGCACACGGCCTTCGATGCCTTCGGGGACGAGCTTTTCGTCTGCCGTACCGCCCTGGCCGTAGCGATCCTTGCTGCCGCGTTTCATGGCTCCGATTGAGCCCATGCCGCGGTAAGCCTTGTAGCTACGCCCCTGGTAGAGCACGAGCTCGCCGGGGGCTTCGTCCGTGCCCGCGAAGAGCGAGCCGATCATAATCGTGGAAGCGCCGGCTGCGATCGCCTTGGCGAGCTCCCCCGAGTACTTGATGCCGCCGTCTGCGATGACGGGTACGTTGTGCCGGTCGGCTACCGCCGCGCAATCGCCGATCGCGCTGATCTGCGGGACGCCCACGCCGGCCACGATGCGGGTCGTGCAGATGCTGCCCGGACCGATGCCCACCTTGATGGCGTCCGCTCCGGCTTCGATGAGCGCGGTGGCGGCGTCTGCCGTCGCGATGTTGCCGGCGATCAGCTGCACCTTGGGATGGCGGCGCTTCGTGTCGGCGATGGCTTCGAGCACTCCCTTGGAGTGGCCGTGTGCGGTATCGACCACGAGCACGTCCACGCCGGCTTCCACGAGCGCATCGGTGCGCTCGTGCCGGTCACGGGCCGGGCCGAGCGCCGCCCCCACGCGCAGCCGGCCGCGTTCGTCTTTGATCGCGAGCGGGTTGCGCTCCGCCTGCAGCAAATCCTTGATGGTGATCAGGCCGACGAGCTTGCCCGCGTCGACGACGAGCAATTTCTCTATGCGGTGCCGGTGCAGGAGCACGCGCGCTTCGTCGGGTTTGCAGCCCGGCCCGACCGTGACCAAGTCCGTGGTCATGAGCGCGCTCACCGGCTGATCCAGATTCATTTCGAAGCGAATATCGCGCGCGGTCAGAATCCCGACCGGTGACTGCCCTTCGACCACGGGCACGCCGGAGACGTCGTGCTCGCGCATCACGGTGAGCGCTTCGCGCAGTGACTGCGAGGGGCGCACGGTCACCGGATCGGTGATGATGCCGCTTTCTGCGCGCTTGACCCGGTCCACCTCGTGCGCCTGAGCCTGTGGCGGGAGATTCTTGTGG
>DATHEN010000706.1:0-2349 GCA_035318565.1 Polyangiaceae bacterium | reverse complement strand
CGCGACGTTCAGCAACCGCTATCTCTGGAAGGTGGGAAACTGCGAGGTGGGAACGCTGACCCCCGTCGATCCCGACACTGGCGAAGCGGTGCTCTGCGGGGGCAGTGCCAGGGAGGTCGAGAATTGCGTTGATGACAAGCTCTTCAAGCTCGTATTCGAGGGGAATGTTGCGACTGTCTACACCAGCGATGGTCGAGTCGGCGAACGCTTGCGCTTCGAGCGCAAGCTCGATTGTGCTCGCGAGCCAGCGCTGTCGGCGGAGACGTGCCAGCGCTGGCTCGATGAGCTAGCCAGCTACGACGACCTGTACGTAGAGCGCAATCTCGATCGTCCGCCAGCAGAGCAGTTGCACTCGGACGGATTGTGGCTCCTCACTGACCGCCCTTGGCCCGGGGTGTCCGCCTGCGCAGACGCAGATCTGCGATAGGCTGGCACGTATCAGCGTCGGAAGCCGAGCGGCGCCGAGCCTGAACTGAGGTCGCTAGCAGGCGTTAACACCAGGGAAATACGCGATTCGAGATGCCGACGAAGAGCGTTCGTCAGGAAGCGTGCATCTTCTCTGGGGGCTTAAAGTACGTAGCAGTCCGCGGGCGAATGGAGTCGGTGCTGGTGATCTCCTGCGTGCACGCAGTTCCAGCTGTCCGCGGAGCGCGGGTTGGCGGCGAGCGCTGCGAGGCAAGCATCGAAGTAGCTCGCCGGCTCGAGCTGGCAGCGCTGCCCCGAGGTCGGTTCATCGGGTGCGGGTTGCGTGCGGTATGGGTCACGAGCGTATTCAGCTTCGCCGTTTCGTAAATAGAGTCGATGCGCGCACGGTGCGCGCACGGTGCGCTCGCGCGGTAACGACTAAACGCGTCCAATCGTCGGCGCACCTGGAACCGGAAGTAAATGTCTGGTACTAGGTAGGGCTTAGTCGTGTAGAGGGCTCCGTGCGCACGCTTGGCCGCCCTGATTACGCGCGAAGCGCGTCGCTCAGACGCAAACCTCCGGAGGCGATTCATGCAACCGCAACAGCACACGCACGTGTGCACAGCATACTGCCGAATAATCCTGGCCAGCATTTCGGTATTCCTCCTGACAGCTTGCGATCCCAAAGGAACCTTCAGCGTCAACACCACGGAGGACGCCGCCTCCGGTTCACTCAGAGACGCGATCACGCGCGCTAACGCCTCTACTGAGGCGGCGGTGCGCATCGAGTTGCCAAATGGGACTTATCAGCTCACCCGCTGCGGAGTGGATGACACGAATGTCGGGGGCGATCTCGACGCGACGACTCGGGCGTCGATTACGCTCGTCGGCACTGGGCCGAGCGTGGTGATACGGCAGATGTGCCCCGGTGAGCGCGTGCTCGACGCTCGGGGTGAAGGGCGTTTGGTGCTGAACGGGGTCACCATCACCGGCGGTTCGGTTGCGAGTGCTGATCCAGCTTTACCCGCCGACGGTGGCGGGGTGCGGGCGCGCGGCGACGTGAAGCTGGAGAATGCCACCATCACCCAAAACACCGCGACGGGCGCCGGCGCCCGGAGTGCGATCTTTGGCGGTACGCCGACGGCTGGCGGCGCTGCTCGCGGTGCGGGTCTTTATGTGGGTGGCTCTCTGGATGCCGTCAATTCCACGCTCTCGCTAAATGCCGCCAGTGGCGGCGCGGGGGCTGACGCGCCAACGCCGGATGGCGTAGCCGCGGCTGGTGGCCCCGCCGAGGGCGGCGGCGCGTATGTGCTCGGCGCTGTCAGCGTGAGCGGAGGTTCGCTGACACAGAACCGTGCCGCGGGCGGCAATGGCGGATACTCCCTGGCAGCAGCGGCCGGCGGCGGCTCCGCGCGTGGCGGCGGCATCGCGCAACGTGCGACAACGCAGCTGCCGCTCACACTGACGGCAACGACCTTGACCGGAAACAGCGCTCAGGGTGGCGGAGCCAATGGTGGAGAAAACCTCAACGCTCTGGACCCCGCCGGTGATGCCACCGGAGGTGCGATTGCCGCTGGCGGCTCATTGACGGGCACTAGCGTTACCGCGACACAGAACACGGCACAGGGCGGGTCCACGCGGACGGGCTGCCCGCCTGACGTCGTGTGCAACTCGTTCGCGCCGGCGGGAGCTGGCCGCGGCGGCGCCCTGGCGATCGCGGGCCTCCTCACATTGCAGACCAGCTCGTTTTCATCGAATCGTGCCGCCAGCGGCGACGCGTTCTTCACGTGTAGGGGTTGGAGTTGTGCGTGGGTGGGCGTGCCTGCTTCACCGGGCATCGGCGGAGGCGTGTTGTCGGGGGCCCATCTGACCCTGACCGAGGTTACGTTCTCCAAGAACATCGCCGAAGAGGGCCTCGGTCTGCCCACCGCAGAGGGCCTCGGC
>DATHEN010000705.1:0-13979 GCA_035318565.1 Polyangiaceae bacterium | reverse complement strand
GCTCGAGACGTCATCTTTGGCTACACGCTGCGTTGGCGCATCGAAAGCTTTCACAAGACTTGGAAAAGCGGAGCCTGCAACGTCGAAGAGACCCAGCTCCGAAGCCAGCAGGCAGTTACCGTCTGGGCTACGCTCCTTGCCGCAGTGGCAGCACGAATCGAACGTCTCAAACTCCTCTCTCGCTCCGATCCCGAAAAACCAGCCAGCATCGAGCTCGACCCACACGAAATCCGTGCGCTGATTGTGCTCAAGCGCGAGTACAAAAAGAAAACAGAAGTCATCCCCGACACGATGCCAACCATTGGCCAGGCCACCCGATGGATCGCTGACCTTGGTGGCTACACCGGTCGCTCCTCGGGTGGCCCACCAGGCGCCATCACCATTCGGCGAGGTCTCGATTACCTAAAACCAGCTGCCGACCTGCTCCGGCGCCTCGAAGCCGAAAAATGAGACCAATGGTCAGCACCCAAGTGGGGGCCGCAGAAATCCGGCATGCACGATGTGCCGAGACGCTAATCGGCGCCGTAGGCTACTTCTAGCCAATCCGCTGCTGGCACGGTTCGCTTCTCCCCGATCTTGGGCAGAGCGAACGGCGTATACCGATCGTGCACCCAGATGAACCAGCGGAGAGAGGGATCCTCGAGCGGGACGTCGAACTGCACCGTGACATCGAGCGGCCGCTGATCTTCCGTGAGCGATGCTATTCGCACGCGCATGCCGGTCAGCGTGACGATGTCCCCCTGCTTGAACGCGTTCTTCTTTCCACGCAGCATGCGTTCGCTGGGCGTCGCCACGAAGCCGCCGATCTGTTCGACGCGCAGGCTTCGCTCGTCCAGCCGCTCCAGGATCAGATCCGTGTTGCCCACTCCCAACCAGCGCTGCTTCGCCGGAAACGGGCGTCCCTCGTCCGCACGCATGATGGGCACGTAGCTCGCCAGCGCGTCTCCCGGTGGATTGACGTACACGAACGTCTGCCGAGTGATGTCCGGCGTTTCCGGCAGTGACTTGTCAGCGCGTCGCAACATCGTACGGATGGCGATGATGCCGGTCGACCGCCACGGCAAAGTGAGCGGCCCGATTACCAGGTGGAACGCAACGATAGAAAGCGATGCGACCTGCCCGATCCATAGGGGTCCGCGCCAGGCCTGTTCGGAGGAGGGCGCTTCCATCAGCCGGCTGAACACGATGGCGAGCGCCGCCGAAGCACCGAGCGCGATCCAGTTCAGCAGCCGATCCGCGGGGAACGTGGCACAGGACGGAAGCGCAGCGAACAGCGCGCCGACGATCCAGAAGCGCAGTTTCTTGTCGGCGGCCCAGAGCGGGCGCACGGCCATGACCGTCACCACGAGCACGACAGCCGCAATCACGAGCAGGACCCGTTCGATGGTGTTCGAGACGATGGCGGCGGCGTTCCACATCTCGGACCACGGTCCCGCCAGCTGCCCGAGCATGAGCGCGCACAACCGGATCGGCAGCGCGGACAGGAACGCGAGCGGTTCGCGCGCTGGATCCAGATACACGCCCGAGCCAATCGACCCGTATTCGAGCGAGACCGTCAGCACGCGCCAGACGACCACGATGCAGGCATACGGCAGGAGGCGAGCCACCCGTGCCGCCCAGCTGTCTTCGTCGAGAACGAGCGCGTACGCAGCGAGATATCCGCAGATGGCGATCGCGCCCTCACCGGCGGTGAGCGCCACGGCGAACATCAGCGGGCCGAGCCAGGCGCCGGCCTTGAACCCGCGCACGCGCCAGCGCACGAAGAAGAGGAAGGCCCAGATCGACAGACTGCTCGCGAGCAGCGCGTTGCGATTGGCGAGCCACGTCAGTGGCCCGGAGCGCGCGTCGTCGAGCGCGTAGAAGACGAGCGCTAAGACCGCGATCCAGCCA
Source organism: Polyangiaceae bacterium (assembly GCA_035318565.1). GTDB lineage: Bacteria > Myxococcota_A > Polyangia > Polyangiales > Polyangiaceae > DATDJP01. The sequence goes on along the minus strand of DATHEN010000705.1, from coordinate 12,089 downwards.
CCGCCGAACATCTCCTTGTACAGTTTGTGTACGGCTACCAGCGCCAGCAGAAACCAACCCATGCTCTGCAGGTGCGCGAAGAAGCTCGAGTCCGCGAACAGCCAGTGGTCGAGCGCGTGCGAGAGCGACGTGAGCGGGCGGAAGAAAGCCAGCACGGCCTCGGGGTCCGCCCACCACGGAAACACGCCCTGCTCCATGAGCAGCTTGTTCGACCCCGGAGTCGCGAAGCGGAACAGATCGAGCGTGGCACGCTGAAAGCCAGGAATGCCGGGCGAGCCGCGCAGGCTCAAGCGATGGATGTGGTCATCCGCCGCGATACCGCAGAACAGCGAGGTCGATACGAACAGCAGCGCGAGCCCCATCACCCAGCGGCCCGCGTTCGGCCGGGACAGAGCGCTGCGCAGCGGCGCGTAGATGCGTCGCTCGGCGACGTCCGCCATGACGCGGCCCAGCCGAGCCGTGCCTGCTTGGTTCACGTGCACGGGCTCGGAGTCGAGCAGCAGGGGATCACCGGACTTCATCGCTCGGGGTACGCAGTCTGGTGTTCATGGCATCCAGCGCAGGCCGGTGAAAACCTGATCGGTGTCGTCGTATATGCCACCAACGGTGGCTTTGGGATCGCCAATCGTAGCAGGGCGGCGTCCTTCAACGAGAATGGCGCCGAGCTCGATCCACAAATTTTCCGCGAGAGCGTATTCGAGCCGCGGAGTTAAAACCACGGACGGTCCGACGGCGGCCGTAACGACGGCGTCAACGCTGAACTTGCCGCCACCGGGCGTGAAGCGTACGCCCCCGGCGACGCCGGCGAGGTAACGACGATTCTGCAGCGACACCCACTGCTGCCCGGCGGGGGGCTCCTCGATGGCGTGCTCGTAGAAGATCTCGGCTAGCGTCTGAATGTCCGTGTCCACCCACTCGGCGCGTAGACCGAGGTGAAGGAGGTCTGCGGGCACGCGTCTCGGCAGCGGTGCCGCATCACCCGTCTCGCCGGCGTAGAGCGTCCAATCCTTGAGGTAAGTGACTTCGAAACCGAGCTGGACGGGTCCAATACCCGTAGCAGCGTCGAGAGAGAGCACGTAGTAGTGCGGGTAGTCGATGCCCAAACTCTCTTCGGCAGGCACTCCACTCAAAGCTTGCAGTGCCTCATCTCGCGTCTGCTGCGACTCCTCCTCGTTCAGAAAGGTCCGTAGGTCGTCGTTCGGATCGAAAGTCGGGGAGTGATCGCGGGCGACGCCGGCGGTCACCGCCACCTCGAATTGCTTGATCCGCGCCGATACGCGCAGCGCCGCTTGCGGCCTCGTCAAGTCCGGCTGTGGGCTGAGCGCTTCTAGCGCACTCTGTGAGACTTCACGCAAGCTATTGCGCCCGAACAAGTCGAGAAGCGCCTGCGCATCTTCGTCACTCGTGTTGTCGAGCGGCGCCAGAATAGAATAGTCCGAACCGTAAACCGAGATCAGGTGCGGCTGAAAAAAGGGCACGTAGAAGGCCTGCACGGTGAGCCAGCTCGCGAGATCGAGGTCCACGCGAACCGCGGGCTGCGCAATCGCTGACGCGCCAGGCATGGTGGCGGGACCATCGCGGAGGTCGGACACGGCGAGGAAGTTAACGGCAGTGAAGAAATCGAAGCGTCCCATCGAGATGGTTTGATAGCCGAGGCGCAGGTGTAAACCATCAGCGAGCGTGGCGTCCGCGTAGCCAGCCGTGGGCACAACGTCCAGCTCGTAGGTTTCCGCGCTCTCGTCCTCCGACGGCTTCTCCTGCATGCGCATGAAGCGGTAGCGGCCGCGCAGCCCCACGGCGAAGCGCAGCTTCTCACTGCGACGAAAGTTCACGTCTAGCAGCGCGATCTGCGTGCCCTCGATCACGTTCTCGCGCTTGTTCGTGGTGCTCCAGTTGGTATCGATGCCGACCCGAGTGTGCAGCTCGAGCTGAAACGTGGTGCGCAGATCCGCGTCACTGTCGCCCGCTACTTTCTTACCGGTGAGCTCGGGATCATCGATGATCAGCTCACCGTCGCCGCCGGCACCCGCGCTTTCGCTCGCAGCTGCGGTTTTGGTTTCGCTCTCACTCGCTTCTGGATCCGGCGGCGGGGGCGGCAATTCGCTGCGCAGCGGCACGCCTTCGAGCTCGGAATCTCGGATGCGTTGTTCGAGCTGTAGGAAGTCATCGTCGGATGTGTCTTCACCTGCGTTCGGCGTGGCGGGTGCAGGTGGCGCTGCTGCTACAGGTGGCGATGCAGGTGCAGGTGGATTCACGCGCGGCGGCAATGCGCGGCGCTCGTGCACGAGCGGGACGTCCTTCAGCTCTGGATCGTCGATGCGTTCCTCGAGTTCCTGCGCCCACGCGGAAACTGGAAAAAGCAGAGCGGCTCCGATCACGACGAGCATGCGCGCGGTGAAGGGACACTTCACCTGGACCAACTCTCAGCCGTTCCGGCGCGCATTCGTGTCAGCATTTACTGCAAAGCTCGTGTCTCGAATTTGGAATTGCGCCGCGTGCCTAGATGCGGACGGCGCATTTTTGTAGGAATACAGCACGCGGAGCGTCTCTTGACATTTCGGAATTGCGGGTTTTCACAAAGCTGGCCTATTGACCGAATCGCGGATTGGCCCGCGTTTTTTCGTGATCACCAACATCGAGACATCTGCGATCGGTGCGCGTCGCAATCGTCGTTCGTGCGCTGCCGTCCCGTGCGTTTCATGAAGATGTACCAGCGACGTCGAAATGCTTACCCATTGAGACATGGACGATCAAGTCCGGGAATTCGGGCATAAGTTGCTAGCGTTGCGCGCGGTGTCGAGCGACACTCGCCGTATGAGTGCCGCTCTTCGTTCCACGTTCGTACAACCAACGCCAGAGGAGGCAACGCACGCACATTTAGTCAGTGACGTGCGCAGCCTTTTCCCACATCGCATCGAGGATCTCCCACTAATTCGGCTTCAAGATCAGTTCATAGACGCTTGGGCGAAGATGGCGACCTCGTTCGCCATGGACCGAACTTTGGGGCGGGTACACGCAATAATTTATATCTCTATTGAACCGATCGACGTCGACAGTATCTCCACTCGCTTGGCATTGAGCCGCGAGTACAGCGAGACGCTCGTGAGTGAGTTGCTGTCCTGGGGTTTGATTCGCGGCGTCACAGACGACGGCGGCGTTGCACGCTACGAAGCCGAGCAGGATCCATGGTCATGGTTTCTGCGCACGGTGCGCGAGCGCCATCAGCGCGAGTTTCTCCCGTTGCAGAAGAGTGTGCGTCACGTACTGGAGCAAGCTCGCCAGCTAGCGCATGCAGCTCCTGGCCTGCGCACCACGCTCGAACGCGTCGAACGCTTTTCACGCTTCATCGACGAGGTCATGCGCTTCATCGATGCTTTCGTGAACCTCGGCGCCAAACCCATGGCCGCGGTTCTCAAGACCGTAGCCAAGCTGATGCCCCGCGGCCGCTCTCTATGAGCGGTGCGGGTCAGACCCAACCATCATCGGGTGGTGGAACGCCCGCCATGTCAATTTCGAGTCAGGGATGTTCGAGAGCAGTTGGTGTAAACGCAGAGTCCGGCAACGCCTCGCGACGCTCGGCAGAGTCAATGACGAGCAGCGTGGCGTGACCGGTTTCGTGCGTCTGCATTCGGGCTTCCTTGACGAACGGCTTGCCGTCTTCGCCCATCTGCACGCGGCGGGCGTAGAGCGTCTTTGCGAGCCTGCCCTGCAGATCGTAAAAACGCGTGCGAAGCGGCAAGTAGTCACTCTTGCGCACCCACGTTTCTACGCGCGAGTACGTGCCGCGGATCGCACCCCTCGGCATGGATTCGACGACGTAAACCGGATCCGTGCCGATCTTGTCGTCCGGCAGGCGCCTGTGCGCCGCGTCTTTCACGTCCACGCGGCGCAGGTCGAAGTACGTGAAGTCGCTGCCCATGAAGCTACCCTGTCGCTCGCGCCCCACCACCTTCCGCGTACGCTTCAGACGCGGAAGAAAAATGTACTGATCCGGTGGTCCGTTTCTCTTGTCGAGCATCAGGAAAGCCGTGCCTGCCACGTCCGAAGGCTTGCGCACGCGGACCGCGCTCTGCACGAGCCCCTGCTTCGTGGTGCGCGCAACGATCTCCAGCTCCCGCTCGCGCTGGATACCGTCCTTACTAACGAGCACCATCGTCACGCGGAAGCGGCCCGCGTCAGCCTCGAAGACACCCGTCTTCAGAATTCGCGCCGCTATTTGCTCCCCAGTCAATGTATCGACCGCACGGGCCGGCGCAGTGATACACAGCGCCAACAACAACAACAGAACCTTGGCTCTTCCTGTCATTTTGTACGCCGTTTTAGCATGCGCCTCGCGTCACGTTCGAGCAACCGATACCACCCGCGTGTTGACGTTCGCACCGTAACTCGACCTACTGCAGCACGGTTCTGAGGAGCATTCGATGACGATCAGTACTTTGAAGACGCCTTCTAGTCCCTACGCGCACCCCCCCATGGATGATCCGAACGACGCGGTCGAGCCTTCGCGGGTTCACGAGGCGAGCAACCTTTTCAGGGGAAGCGAGGGGCACTCTGCTCCTCCCAGCGGCAATCGCGTAGTGCGACCGACGGACTGGCCTGGACCGGGGCCGATCGACCTGAAGGTTCACGACTTGCCGCACGCGTCGTCCACCACGGAGTGGTGGTACGCGAACAGCCACGTACAGGTGCAGGACGGCCGGCGCTTTTCGGTCTGGGTCGCGTTCTTTCGCCAGCTGCGCGGCCAAAATCCGAAGACGCTCGCCTACGAGTACGTCCACTCCGTCACGTGGGGCATCTCGTGTTTGGACGAGCAGAAGTACATCTTCTACTCGGGCGTGGATCCGTGCGCACCGAGCGAGGGGCTCAAGCGCGTACGCCGCGGCCTCGGCGCCAAGGACGAAAAGCTGAACCGCGCGCTCTGCGAGATCCTGGAGCGCGGCAACGTGCCCGGGCCCGATCGCCTTTTGCCCGGACGCGTGTTCGTCGCGCTCGATCGCCTCGAGCTCGAATACGGCGACGCGACCTTCAAGAAGCTCGACGACGGCAGCTATCAGCTGAATCTCAGCGACGGCACGAGCTCTTGCGCCTTGTCGTTCCGGCCCAAGAAGCCCGCGACGCGCCACGGCGACGACGGCCTCGTGAAGGGCTCCGACAACGAGGACATGTTCTACTACTTCATCCCGCGCTGCGAGGTGACGGGCAAGCTCAACGTCGGCGGGCGCGAGCTCGCGATCGCAGAGGCCTCCGGCTGGTACGATCACGAGTTCGGCGTCGGCGACATCCAGCAGATCCTGGAAGACGACCGCGACGCGCCGATGACCGACGAGATGAAGGTCGCGCGGCGCAAGAAGAAGGAACACGACACCGTCGCCTGGAACTGGCTCTCGTGCCAGCTCGACAACGGCACGGACATCAGCGTGTACCCTGAGCAGTACATCGAGCGGAACAAGAGCGCCGGCGAATGGGCGATCGTGATCGATCGCGATGGCAACCGCTCCATGCACACGGACATCACGCTCGAGCCGATCGACTTCTGGCAGAGCAACCAAACGTTCTTCGAGTATCCGATCGCGTGGCGCGTCTCCGTCCCGAGCGCCGGTATTCAGTTCACGGTGCGCGCGGCCTTCGAAGACCAGGAATTCATCACGCTCATCACGCGCGCCTCGTTCTGGGAGGGCCGTGTGGAGGTGGAAGGCACGCTGCGCGGCAAACCCGTGCGCGGCCCGGGCTTCGTGGAGCGCAGCGGTTACGGCTTGGTCGAAGACCTCGACGACTACTTCGAGAACGTGGGCAAGGTGGTGCGCGGCGCGGTCGCGCGCGCGATACCGCTGAAGCTCGATCACGAAACGGCCGCGGGCATCGTGGGCTCGAACTTGCGCCCGCACTACCTCGACGGCCTCGATCTCGATCAACTCGCGCGCACGTTCATCGCCCCGATCCGCGAGATCACGGATCGCGGCGGCAAGGGCTGGCGCTCGTATGCGCTCATCACGTGCTGCGACGTCGTGGGCGGTGACTCGCGCACGTTGGTCGACTGGCTCGCCATGCCCGAGCTCATGCATGTCGGCTCGTTGATCGTGGACGACGTCGAGGACAAGTCCGTCGTGCGGCGCGGCAAGCCCACGGCACACATGATTTACGGCGAAGCCCAGGCGATCAACTCGGGAACTGCTGCGTACTTCATCATGCAGAAGCTCCTGGCCAAGACCACGTTCCTCTCAGCCGCCGATCGGCTGCGCGTGTACGATCTGTACTTCGAGGGCATGCGCGCGGGGCACGCGGGTCAGGCCATCGATCTCGACGGCTTCGACGCCGAGATGCCGGCTTACGTCGAGTCCGGCGCCGGGCACGAGCTCGAGCGCCGAGTGATGGCCGTGCACCGCCTGAAGACCGCGGCGCCAGCCGGCACGCTCGCGCGCATGGGTTCCATCGCCGGCGGAGGCAGCGATGCGCAAGTGGAAGGCATGGGCCAGTTCTTCGAAGCGCTGGGCATGGCTTTTCAAATCGTGGACGACGTGCTGAACCTGCGCGGCTTCAAGGGCGACCTGAAGAGCAAGGGTGAAGACATCGTGCAGGGCAAGATCACCCTGCCCGTCGCCAAGGCCATATCCCGCCTCGACCTTGCCGAGCGCCGCTGGCTCTACGCCACGCTGCGCTCCAAACCCGAAGATCCGAAAGTCGTGGCGCAGGTGATCGACAAGCTCGAGGCTTGCGGCGCCATCGAAGACTGCAAGGTACAGGCCGACAAGATGATAGACGACGCGTGGCACGAGCTCGCTCCACTCGTCGAAGACACGTTGGCCAAGATGATGTTGCGAGCCTTTGGTTGGTTCGTCTTGGAACGACATTATTGATTGCCATCGCCGAACTACAAACGAGGTGCACAGTGAAGACCGATACCAATCCAGGCGTGAGCGCAATGTCCATCTACGTGCCGAGGCTACGCGTTCCCCTCGAGGCATGGTGCGGATGGACTGGTAACCCCTGGGACAAGATCCGCAGCGTGGTCGGAAGAAGCTTCCGTTATCCCGCGCGCCACGAAAACGTCTACACCATGGCCGCCAACGCGGTGCTCCGGCTAATCCGCAATAACGACATCGATCCCGGATCTATCGGCTTTCTCGCGCTCGGTACCGAAAGCAGCAAGGACAACTCGGCCGGCGCGGTAATCGTGCGCGGCATGGTGGACCGTGCTCTCGAACAGTTTGGATTACCGCGATTGTCTCGGAACCTCGAGGTTCCGGAGTTTAAGCATGCTTGTCTCGGCGGCGTGTACGCCCTGAAGGGCGCGCTCCGCTACGCGAGCTGCGACGCGCGAGGCAAGAACGCCATCGTGGTGTGCTCGGACATCGCGGAGTACGAGCGCGGGTCGAGCGGCGAGCAAACGCAGGGCGCCGGAGCGGTCGCCATGCTGGTCGATGAAAGCCCCAAGCTGTTCTCGATCGATCTCAGTGAGGCGGGCAGCGCCTCCGACTACCGCGGTCCGGACTTCAGGAAGCCCTTCGCGCGGCATTTCGTGGAAGGTTACACGTCGGGTGTCAACCGCATGCACGACTTCCCCGTGTTCAGCGGCAAGTACTCCACGTTCGCCTACCTGGACGAAGCCGGCCAGGCCGTGGATGAGATGCTGCGGCGCCTGGACGTGCACGGGCGTGACTTCGTGCGCGACGTAAAGGCCATGTTCTTCCATCGTCCGTATCACCTGATGCCGGTGCAGGGCCTCGCGTTCCTGTACGTGCGCGCGCTCGCGAAGTCGCGCAACGCTGGCGAGCTCGGCGCGCTCTGCGAAGAAATCGGCGTGGACGCTCAGGCCGTGCGCGCCGAAGCGCAATCGAAGCCGGATCTGTTCGAGAGCGTCATGGACGGAAACAAGAATCCTCCAGAGCCCTATCCGGTCACGACTCAGCTCGCCGCTCACGTGCGCAAATCCGCGGCGTTCAAGGAGCTCATCAAGACCAAGATGAGCCTCGGTACGGACCGCGCCATGGACCTCGGCAACCTGTACACGGCGGCCCTGCCGGGCTGGCTCGCGGCCGGTTTCGAGGAAGCCGCTGAAACCAATCTGGACCTGGAAAACCAGACGATTTTGGCGGTCGGGTACGGCAGCGGCGATGCCGCGGAGTCGATTCCGCTGCACGTAACCCCGGGTTGGACGGCCGCGGCTCAAAGGATCGGTTTCCGGGAGGCGCTGGCCGATCCGGTCGATCTCAGCCGCGAGCAGTACGAAGCCCTGCACGATGGCCGCGATATCAAGGGCCTGAACTATCAACCGAAGGACGAGTTCATCATTGCCCGTGTCGGGGAAGTTCACGAGCCTGCGTTCCAAGATTTGGGTATCGAGTATTACGAGTACGTAGCGTGAAGCCGTGAGCCGGCGCGGCCTGGCGCTCCGAGCTGTTTGAGCCGGAGTACGGGTCGCGCCGCGTCAGCTTCGCGTTTGCTTGGTGCGGAACCTTCCGCACTTCATTGTCACATCGCCAGAGCGAAGCTCGTTTCGCTCTGGACGACGCAAGACCATGCAACGTCTACGAAATCAAAACCCGTCTTCAATACGTATACGTCCCTTGTGCGATGCTGTGCTCGCAGCTCCCCTTCGGTTATACGGGAGTGATGCGCGACGGAGGCGTGGTGTCGAGTAGTACTATGCCCGAACGAGTCGAAGCCAGCGGCGCGTCCGCCTCGGGTATCGGTGCCGGCTTTCGCATCGTTTGGGAGTGCGTTTCTTATCGCATCCGCAATTTGGAGATGGCCAATCTGGCAGCTGCCGGGTCCATCGCCGTCGCTCTGCACCTGCACTGGCTCGATATCGGCATACGCACGGTGTTCGCGTTTCTGCTGAACGTGCTGGTGTATCTCAACAACGACTACATCGACGTCGCGGTCGATCTGCAATCGGCCGACAAGGACAACGAGAAGACGCGCTTTCTCCACAAGCACATCCGCGCGGCTTTCTGGGCGCAGATCGCGCTGCTGCTCGGGCTCGCAGCGATGGCCGTGGTTTACGACATCGGCCTTTTGGTACCGCTGATCGCAGGCGGCGGCGTGTGCTGGTGGTACTCGTACCAGCTCAAGCGCTGCCCGTACCTCGACATCGTCGCGATGATGATCTGGGGCATCACCATGCCGCTGGTCGGCTCGCCGCTGCTGAGCGTGCTCGGCTGGTGTCTGGCGCTGCAACTCGGTTTGTTCTCCGGCGTGTTCGAGAGCATCCAGGTGGTGCGCGACGCGGACGAAGACTCCAAGGAAGGCGTACGCACCACCGCTGTGGTGCTCGGTAAGAGCCGCACGCTCTGGCTCGCGCGCGCCATCATGGTGACCGTCAGCGTGTACGCGGGTCTCGTGCTCCACCCGATCGCCGCGGTGATCACGCTGGCGGCGTTGTTCGTGCCCTTCGTTCCCGACAACGTCGAGCGCTACTGGACGCGGGTGAAGCTGGTGTACGGCATCGCCTGGCTGTTCATCTGCGCGTGGGTGTTCTTCAAGGGTCAGAGCTCGGGGCTCCTGTGGGCCATCGAGCGCACGGCAAGCCTGAGCTGAGAGATCACGAATGACGAGGAGAGGGTGGACATGCAGACGGAGGGTAAGAGCGACGTATTGATCGTCGGAGCGGGACCATCCGGCGTTGCCTCGGGGATCATCCTGGCACGCGCAGGAGCCAACGTGTGCGTGGTCGATCGCGCTCATTTCCCGCGCGACAAAGTCTGCGGCGACGCCGTCTCGAACGACGGCATGTTGCTCATCGAGCAGCTCGGCGCGCGTGAATCCGTCGAGAAATGGCCGCACGCCATCGTGCGACGTGCGGCGGCCATTTTCCCGGATGGAACCCGCATCGCGCGCGACTACCAGCGCCCGGGTTACATCGTCCCACGCTACAACCTGGACGATTCCCTGCGACAAAGCCTGCAGTCATCCGGCGTGCGCCTGGAGCAAGACTGCAAGGTTTCGATGCTCACCCGCACGGACGGACGCATCACCGGTGCCGAAGGTCCGAACCTGAAGTGGCGAGCGGATCTGGTGATCGCTGCCGATGGTTACGGTTCCGTGGGCCTCGAAGCGGTGGGACAAACCGGTCCGCGAGGTCTGCACCTCGCGGTTTCGGCAACCGCGTACTACCGCAACGTCGATTTTCCCGAGGGCCCGGAGACGGCCGATCATTTCTTCGATCGCGAGCTCCCGTACGGCTACGGCTGGATCTTTCCCGCCGTGGACGGCGTCTCCAACCTGGGCGTGTATCTGCGCTCGGACGCGTACGGCAAGACCGGCAGAAAGCTGAAAGAGCTACTCGGCGAGTTTCTCGAGCGGCAAGCGGCCCGCCTGAAAGGCGCCGAGCTCGTGGGCCGGGTGCGCGTGTGGTCGCTGCCGATAGCTCCGCGGCCCATTCCCGTCTCCGCGCCCGGCTTGCTGCTGGCGGGAGATGCCGGCGGTTTCATCGATCCGCTGTCCGGCGAAGGGATCTGGCAAGCGCTGCACACCGGCATCCTGGCGGGTGAAGTCGCGGCGGACGCGCTTCAGCGCGGGGAGCTCAACTCCACCCTCCAGCGGCGCTACCAGCTGGCCTGTAAGCGCGACATCGCGCGGCCGAGCCGGGGCAAGGCCTTGATTCAGCGCGCCATGGCGATCATCGTCGAAAAGCGCCTGTATCGCTCGTCGCTCGTGCGTGGTGCGCTGACCCTGGGCTACCGCCACAATGCACTCGAGATGACAAAGAGCTGAGAGAACAGCCTATATAGGGCTCGATGGACGGAGTCCGTACTCCCGACCGGGAGCTCTCCAAGGCGGAAGCAGCCGACGCGAAGCACGCCGCTTTCATTCGGCTGTTCGAGCGCCCGCGACTCGCGCTCGAGCTCGCGGTCATCGCCGTGCTGCTGTCCGTTCCGGCGCTGTTCATCGGCTTTCACCTCGACGACTACGTCGGGGTCTACATCTATTCGAAGCTCCCGGGCGCGGCGCACCTGTTCGAGCTCTATTCCGGCGGCTACGGGCTCGTAAACGGCAATCCCGCAGACACCCATTGGCAGATCGAGAACGGCTGGGCGCCGTGGTGGACCGATCCCGAGCTACTCCTGCGCCTGTATCGCCCAATCGGCGTCTGGAGCCACCGCATCGACTTCTCGGCCTGGCCGAACAGTCCGTTTTTGATGCACGCGCACAATCTGCTGTGGCTCGCGGCGATCGTGCTGGCGGCGACGCGCATGTACCGCGCGGCCATGGGAACGCTGGTCGGCGGGATCGCTGCGGCGCTGCTTGCGCTCGATCACACGCACGGTTTCGCGGTGGGCTACATCGTGAATCGGCACACGCTGATCGCGGCCGTGTTCAGCGCGCTCTGCCTCGACCAGCACATTCGCTACCGCGCGCACGGGGTGCGGCACGGCGCCGTGCTCGCACCGCTCTTGTACGTCACGGCGCTGCTCGCGAGTGAATCGAGCCTGGCCGTTGCAGGATACTTGTTCGCGTATGCGGTGTTCGCGGACCGCGGACCGCTGTGGAAACGCGCGCTCAGTTTCTTGCCGTATCTCGCGATCACGGGGATCTGGCGCGGGCTCTACAACGCGGCAGGTTACGGCGCGGTGGGCTCGGGACTCTATCTCGATCCGGCGCGCGAGCCGGTGCGCTTCCTGCTGGCGCTACTCGAGCGCGGGCCGATTCTAGTGCTCGGGCAATTCTGGATTCCACCCGCCGAGACGTACGTGCTCGTCAGCAGCACTAGCGCACGCATCCTGCTGGCCTTCGCCGTACTGTTCGGCGTGGCGCTGTTCGCCGCGTGCATTCCGCTGTTCAAGCGAAACCGCATGTCCCGCTTTTGGGCCGCGGGTTTTCTGATGGCGCTCGTGCCCGCCGCCACCACCTACCCCCACAACCGCCAGCTCTTGATCGCGAGCTTCGGGGGCATGGCGCTGCTCGCCCAGCTCTGGCACCTGTACGCAGTGGACCTGCGCGGTGAGCGCTTGTCGCGTCCGCTCTTCTGGTCCGGGATCATGAGCGCGCTCGTGTTCGGAGCGCACCTGCTCGTCTCTCCGCTCGGACTGCCGGTAACGAGCTCTGCCGTTGCCTTCGCCAAGAGTATCCACGGCGGGATGAAGAGCGTG
>DATHEN010000704.1:0-2792 GCA_035318565.1 Polyangiaceae bacterium | reverse complement strand
CGCGCTCGCGTCCTTGGTGCCGCATGCCGCGCGCTGCAGCTACTTCGAGATGGAGGCGGACTGCGCGCTGGATCGCGGGAGTCGCCTTTCGAAGCTCGTCCTGCGTTCCGGTGATCCGATTGACGCTGACTGGGAGCAGCCGTCCGAGCAGAGCGCCATGGAGCGGCGCTTCTTACGCGGTTTACGGCGTGTGGCGTTGGAGTGGGACGTCTCGAGCGAACCCAATCCTCTGGAAACTGGTGACGTGTTGATATTTCCGGATTTCGAGCTCGTGCATCGGCGTGATCCAAAGCGGCGCTGGTGGATCGAAATCCTGGGCTTTTGGACGCCCGAGTACCTCGAGACCAAACTGCGCCGCTTGCGAGCCACCAACGTGGAGCGCATCCTCCTCTGTGTCGACGAGACACGCTGCTGCAGTCAGGATGAGCTGCTCGAGGATCCGTGCATCATTCGCTATCGCAAGCGAATCCGACCGGAAGCCATACTCGAGGTGATTGAGCGCAAAGCGCTCGGGATATCCTAGCCACTTGAGCTTCAGCGCGGATCCAGTCCACGCCGCGGGTGGACCGCCGTGGAGCGCTTCCGGGTTCCACGGACCCGCAGAGAGCGGTGTTGGCGGGAAATGCTCGCCGTCGCGAACGAACAAAGACGACGCCTCGAAGCTCATGTGCGCCTATCTAGAATGTGATTTCAAGCACAGCAATGGCTCGCGCCGACGATCTGCCGCGGGCTGGGCCAGGCATGGCGTTTGGGGTACACTCAGCGGCATGCGCGTCAGCGTTCTACACAGCTCGCGTTCCGTTTCCGTCCTCGATTATCGATGCGACGCGAAGCCGGGTGATGCGGCGTTGGACGAGCAGCACATCGTGTTCTCCTTGTCTTACGTGCGCCGAGGAAGCTTCGGCTATCGCTGCGGCGGTTCTGCGTACGAGCTCGTGGCTGGAGCAACGCTGATCGGAAAAACAGGCGACGAGTACCGCTGCACGCACGACCACCATGCAGAGGGCGACGAGTGCTTGTCATTTCAGTTTGCGGAGGACACTGCAGAGTCATTCGGGGGCACACTCGCCACATTCGGTGCCGTTCCGCCCTTGCCGTCCGTGATGGTGCTGGGGGAGCTCGCCCAGCAGACCGCACGTGGGGAGACGAATCTCGGGCTGGACGAGGTCGCCCTGCTGTTCGCCGCGCGCTTGCTACGGGTTGCCGCAGGAACCGCACAACAGGTCACGCACGTCCCCGAGCGCGATCGACGGCGAGCCGTGGAAGCCGCGCTGTTTCTCGACGAGCAATCCCGTGGAACCGTGAACCTCGAGGACGCGGCCAGCCAAGTGGGCTTGAGCCCGTTCCACTTTCTGCGCGTGTTCCGCGGCGTCTTGGGCGTGACTCCGCACCAGTACCTCGTGCGCACGCGCCTGCGCCACGCCGCTCGCCTGCTCTCCACGGACGCGCCGATTACGGACATCGCCTACGGCGTGGGCTTCGGGGATCTCTCGAATTTCGTGCGAACTTTTCACCGTGCTGCCGGCGTGTCCCCCCGGCAGTTCCGTAAACTTTCGCGGGGGGATCGCAACATTCTCCAAGAACGGATCGCGAGCAGTTCTTAGGATCGAGGTCGAACCCGTGGTGGGAAAGGACCGACCTCATGGCCTCAATCCGTCGAGAAATCAGCACTTCCGCTTCACCCGAATTCGTGTGGAGCGCAATCCGTGACATCGGAGCTCTGCACACGCGCCTCGTGCCCGGATTCGTCGTGGATACGCGGCTCGAGCCGGGAGTTCGCATCGTGACGTTCGGCAATGGCATGGTCGTGAAGGAACCAATCGTCGATATCGGCGATGCAGAGCGTCGCCTGGTGTGGTCCGCCGAGGGGGGACAGCTCGCGCATTACAACGCGTCGGTCCAGGTCTTCGCCGCGGAGGGGGGCAGTCGCGTGGTTTGGATTGCGGACTTTCTGCCACACGAAGCCGCGGAAGTCGTGGGGCCCATGATGGAACAGGGCATGGCGGCCATGAAGAAGACATTGGATCAGTAAGACGAGTCCGAGTGCAGTGCGCGCGCAGAGCGCCAGGCGTCGAGCAACGCCTGGCACCTGTGTTCGCGCGATCTTCGAGATCAGTTGATACAGCTCATGAGGTCCGTCCGCGCGATCGCCCGGTTGTTGGACGCAGATCGCTCCGTGCCGCCCGCCGTGTAGCTGACGAACGCGTCCGTGTAAGTGGGGCGCCCGCAATAGAATGACTGCGCCGGCTGGAAATAGACGTAGACGGTGGCGCTGCTACCCCACGCCATCGAGCCCGAGCAGCCCACGATGCTCCACTCACCGCCGGTCGTCTGCTTGCTGAAATTGCACTGCAGACCGCCCGACCCTTGCACGAGAATGGGCACGAGCCCGGTGAAGTCTACGTGCGCGCTCACCGCGCCGCTGGTGCCGTTTTTGAAGAATCCCGAAATGGGTGCCAGATTGCTCACCGTGAACGTGATGTAGCTGATGTCGTAAGCGGGGACGTGAGTGGGTGCGCTCACACTGACCGTCAGATCCGGAAAGAAATTCGGATCGCGGATGATCGACGCCTGAGCGTGTGCTTTCGGAGCCGCCCCGAGCGCCAGCGCACCGACCGCGATGGCCAGAATTCTGCGCGCGTACGTTGCGCGTGCGCGCGTCGTAAGGTGAAGAGCACCAAGGGCCGATAGCGAAAGCTTGTTCATCATCTGTGACCTTTCACTCGTCGTGTCAGAGCACGCGAGCGAAGTGCGCTAGTGCACCGGCTGTGCCGGCCATTCCAGGTGGGTGA
>DATHEN010000703.1:0-9173 GCA_035318565.1 Polyangiaceae bacterium | reverse complement strand
AGGCCACGCTGCAGTACGGCGCCTGGCAGAAGGCGACCTGGTTCAACGCCCGCCACGCGAAGTTCGCCTGGGCGAGCTTGTTCTCCGTCGCGCTGACGGACGTGTACATCCGACTCGTCAGCATGGGTGTGATTCACGATTTGAACACCTGGAGCTGATAGAACGACTTTTCTCCGCAGCTGCCGCGCGGAGCGGTCGGTGCGGTGCAACGATTGGGTATGAGCGATGCTGGACATTTCCCAGGTTCAAACGATTGACCACGACGTCGTCGTGATCGGTGCTGGCGGCGCGGGTCTGCGCGCAGCCATCGAGTGCAGTGCGCAAGGCCTGAGCACGGGCGTGCTCTCGAAGAGCCTGCTCGGCAAGGCGCACACGGTGATGGCGGAGGGCGGCATGGCGGCCGCCATGGGCAACGTCGACAAGCGCGACGGCTGGAAGGTTCACTTCCGGGACACCATGCGTGGCGGCAAGATGCTCAACGTCTGGCGCATGGCGGAGCTGCACGCCAAGCAAGCTCCGGAACGAGTGCGCGAGCTCGAGGAGTGGGGCGCGGTGTTCGACCGCACCAAGGAAGGCCTGATCAGCCAGCGCAACTTCGGCGGCCACCGTTACCCGCGCCTGGCGCACGTCGGCGATCGCACGGGCCTCGAGTTGATCCGCACGCTGCAGGACCACGGTGTGCACCAGGGCATCGGCATGCACATGGAGTGCACGGCGCTCGAGCTCTTGAAGGACGGTGAGCGCATCGCCGGGGTGCTCGCGTACTGGCGCGAAACCGGGCGCTTCCTGGTGATCCGTTGCAAGGCCGTGATTCTGGCGACCGGCGGCGCGGGCAAGGCCTGGCGCGTCACCTCGAACTCCTGGGAGTACACCGGAGACGGCACGGCCCTCGCGTACGAAGCGGGCGCCGAGCTCATGGATCTCGAGTTCACCCAGTTTCATCCCACCGGCATGGTCTGGCCGCTCAGCGTGCGCGGCATTCTCGTCACGGAAGGCGTGCGTGGCGACGGCGGCATCCTCCTGAACAAGGAGGGGAAGCGCTTCATGTTCGGTTACGTCCCCGAGAAGTTCGCTCCGGAAACGGCCGACACCGAAGCCGAAGCAGCGCGCTGGCTCGATGGCGACAAGAACGCGCGGCGCCCGCCGGAGCTTCTGACCCGAGACGTGGTCGCGCGTTCCATCCGCGCCGAAGTCAAAGCCGGCCGCGGCTCGCCGCACGGCGGCGCGTTCCTCGACATCGCGTCGCGTCGTCCGCCGGACTTCATCAAGAAGCGCCTGCCGGGCATGTATCACCAGTTCATGGAGCTTGCGGAGGTGGACATCACCAAAGAGCCCATGGAGGTCGGTCCCACGCTCCACTACTTCATGGGCGGCATTCGCGTGGACGCCGATACGCAGATGACGCGCGTCCCGGGCCTGTTCGCCTGCGGCGAATGCGGCGCGGGCATGCACGGCGCCAATCGCCTGGGTGGCAACTCGCTCAGCGACCTGATCGTGTTCGGCAAACTCTCGGGGACCGGTGCTGCGGAGTACGTTCGCGGCCTGACCTCACCCGTGCGCGCGCCCGATGAGCAGATCCGCGACGGCATCCGCCGCGCGACGGACATCTTGAACCGCGAATCCGGTGAGAATCCGTACCTGGTGCACGACAAGATCCAGGACTGCATGGAAAACTACGTCGGCATCGTGCGCATCGAAGAGGAGCTCAAGCAGGGCGTGGACGAGCTGCAGCGGCTCAAGGAGCTCGCCAAGAACGTGAAGGCGCACGGCACGAGCCAATACAACCCGGGCTGGCACGAAGCCTTGAGTCTAAAGAGCATGCTGATCACGGCCGAAGCCGTGGCCCGTCATGCGCTGATGCGCCAGGAAAGCCGCGGCGCACACACCCGGCTCGACTACGAAGGCGAGCGGGACGAGTGGCTCAAGTACAACATCGTGACCCGCAAGGGGTCGGACGGCGAGATGCAGATCGAGAAGATCGAACGCCAGCCGCCGCCCGCGTACCTGCACGAGATCGCGTACGCCAAGATCGAAGACCTCGAATCGGGCAAGCTGGGCAGCGGCGCGCCGAACGGCAGCGAGCGAGCTCAGCACTACGAAGCGCCCAGGGCAAAAGGAATCTGACATGGCCAAAAGAACGTTCCGAGTCTGGCGCGGCACTTCCGAAGGCGGAGAGTTCAAGACCTTCGAGGTCGAGGTCGACGACGGCATGGTCGTGCTCGACGTATTGCATCGCATTCAGGCCCAACAGGCCAATGATCTGGCGATTCGCTGGAACTGCAAGGCCGGCAAATGCGGCTCGTGCAGCATGGAGATCAACGGCAAGCCGCGTCTGGCCTGCATGACGCGCATGAATCTCTATCAAGATGCGCCTGAAATCGTCGTTCAACCGCTCAAGACGTTCCCCGTGATCAAGGATCTCGTGACGGACGTCTCGTGGAATTACAAGCAGAACAAGCGCATCCGCCCGCTCAAGCCGAAGCCGCGAGACGCGGACGGCAACTACCGGATGTATCAAGAAGACGTCGATCGCATTCAGGAGTTCCGAAAATGCATCGAATGCTTCCTGTGTCAGGACGTTTGCCACGTGCTGCGCGATCGCGATCGTCAAGACGAGTTCGTGGGTCCGCGTTTCATGATTCGTCTGGCGGGGCTCGAGATGCACCCACTCGACACCGACGATCGCATTCCCGAAATCCGTAAGGAGTTCGGCTCGGGCTTCTGCAACATCACGCGCTGCTGCACGGAGGTGTGCCCCGAGCACATCAACATCACGGACAACGGCATCATCCCGCTCAAGGAGCGCGTGGTGGACCGGTACTACGACCCGGTCGTGTGGATCACCCGCAAGATCCTGGGCAAAAACGTGCGCACCCAGACCTTGGCGGAAGAGCAAGGCAAGCAACCCGCCGAGTAGGGCGCAGAGCAGGAATCCGTCTATAAGTGATGGATTCGTAACCGAAATTCGGCGGCCCTAAAGCCGATTCCAGTCGGGCCGTTGCTTGCGAGCACAATGGTAATCGCCCGCGCCGCTCGGAGTACGCCCAGCGTTGCCCTGCTCCGCTTCAGGGGCCGGGAGCGCTGTCTGGCACCGGGCGAGTACCTGATAGGCCGCGCCCCGACGAGCGACATCGTGGTCAGCTCGGCTCGCGCTTCACGCACGCACGCACGCCTGCAAGTGAATGAAGAGCGGGTCAGCATCGAAGATCTCGGCAGCGCCAATGGCGTGTTCGTCAACGGACGCCGCATTGCGGGCGAGTGCGGGCTTGCTGCAGGCGACCGCGTGAGTATCGGCGACGACGAGCTCGAGTTTCGAGACGTGGGTGCACCCTCGCCGGAGCTGGAGCGGACGCTGGTGGGCTCGCAGAGTCAGCCGCTCGTTCCGACGCCACCCGATCACGTGGTCATCAGCGGAACGTATCCGACCGCGCGCTCTCAGGAGCCCGAGCACAGCGGCTTCGCTTTGGTCGGCACCATGGCGGAGCGCGCCCTGCTGAGCCAGCGGCCGCAGGACGCCGTCAACATTCTGCGCCATCGCTTGCTCAGCGTGCTCGAGGACGCCCGCCGCGGCGACCGGGTAGCGCCGGGCATGCGCCAGGCCGCCCTCGAATACGCGTGCAAGCTGGCGCTCGCCACACGCGATGGCAAGTGGATCGAATACGTGCTCGATCTCCTGACGAGCCTCGTGCTGCCTTGCCCTGAAAGCGTGTCGGATGCGTTTGCCCACGCCGCGCGCAGCGTCAACGCTTTCGATCGCGGCTCGTTGGAACGTTACATCCGCAGCATGCGCGCGCTGCCCCCGAGCCTCGACCGCATCAGAGCAACTCAGCAAGCCGAAGCGCTGCTGGGGCAGCTGACGAGATAGCCGCTCACGGCCGCTTCATCAAAACGCCGCGCACGATCTGATAGCCGATACTCAGCGCAAAGTCGCTGCCGCCAGTGGGATCGAACGGCACCTCGCGGGCCACTCCAAGGTGCGTCGCGGCCCCGGCATCGCCGCCGGCTGCGCCCGCGTCCACCAGCGGGGTGCTGCCGGGCGGCCCCTCCGCCGGCAAATGATTCTCGAGATCGCGTTCGCGGATCACTCCGAAGCTCTTGTCGGGCACGTACGCGGCTTCTACGAACACGTCCGGACGAACCCCCTGCGCCTGAATCGCTCGCCCGCGTGGCGTGTAATAACGCATCGTGGTGAGCCGGAGACCTGCTCTGTCGGGCAGGTCGATGATCGTCTGAACCGAGCCCTTGCCGAACGTCGTTGCGCCGACCACGCTCGCGCGCCGATTGTCTTGAAGCGCTCCCGCGAGAAGCTCCGCGGCGCTCGCGCTGTATTCGTTCACGAGCACGACCATCGAGCCGCGGCGCAGCGCGCCGCTCGGATTCGCGCGCTCTTCATCGACGATCTTGCCGCGGTGGCGCGTCGTGTAGATGACACCGCTGCTCAGAAATTCGTCGGCCACCGCGCTGGCTTCGTTGACCAGCCCGCCGGGATTGTTGCGCAGGTCGAGCACGATGCCGTCGATGGATCCGGCGGCTTTCTGGAGCTCGGCCACGTTCTCCAGGAGCTCGGCGTGCGTTCCCGTCTGAAACGTCTTGACGCGCAGGTAAGCGACGTTTCCCTTGAGAAGCTTCGCGGCGATACTGGCAACGGAGATCACTTCGCGCGCCAGCGTGAAGTAAAGCAGCCGCTCCGTGCCCGTTCGGCGCACCGTGAGCGTCACCTTGGTTCCCGCTGCGCCGCGCATTTGTCGCACCAGCTCTTCGGAGCTCTTGCCGCGCACGGGCAGGTTGTCGATGGCAATGATGCGATCGCCCGGTTGCACGCCCGCGCGAAACGCCGGTGAGCCTTCGATGGGAGCGATGACGGTGACGTACTCGTCCTGGAAGTCGACCTCGACCCCGATGCCGCCGAAGCGGCCTTCGGTATCGCCTTGAAGGATCGCGTAATCGTCGGGAGGTAAGTACGACGAATGCGGATCGAGCTCGGCGACCATGCCTTTGATCGAACCTTCGAGGAGGCGATTGCGATCGATCGGCTCGACGTACTCGTTTTCGATCAGGACGAGCACGCGCGCCATCTGATCCAACAGAAAATAAGGGCTCTGCTCTTCCGGCTTGGCGAACGCTGCGTGGCTCGCCCAAGCGCCACCGGCAAAAGCGCTGAAGATCAAGAGCGCGGTGGTGAGCGTGCGCTTCATGGACGCGGAGGTCATGGGCCGGGAGAATAGCCGCGGCTCTCGGCTCTGGCGTGGCGCGTGAAATTACGCGCCGCTTTTGTGCGCGACTTTTGGCAGCGATTTTCCCATGTAGTACAAAAAGAACGCGCGGCTCACTAAGTCATTGATTTCGCGCTTCTGTGGGTGCTACTCCTAAAAATAACGGTGAGCGGGGATGCCTTCCTGACACTCCCGTGCATTGGAGTGAGGTCCGGCGTGGCTGATAACGACACGAGCAAAACCGGTAGCGACAAGCGCAAGCAGAGCCTCTACTTCCCTGAGGCGATGCTCCAAGAAATCAAAGACGAAGCGGCGCGGCTCGATCGCTCCCTGTCGTGGGTAGTGCAACGAGCCTGGAAGATGGCCCGCTTGGAGATCCGCAAGATCCCCAGCGTCAATGACATTGCCGACGACGAGGAAGCCGATACCGGCTGAATCCGCGGTCGACGAGTCTTTCGCCTCCGGTCCCGACGGGACGCGGCTTTACGTCCGGCACCGGCGTGGGCCTACTGAACTAACGGCAGTGATGTCGGATGGCATCGTCTGTGACGGGTTCATATATAAGTACTTGTGGGATGATCTCTCCCACGCCGTAGGCGTTGCGCACTGGAATTACCGCGGGCATGGGCGGAGTGCGCTGCCCGTGGATGGCGAACGCATCAGCGTGGAAGCTCACGGTGCGGATCTGGATGCGGTGCGCCGCCATCTTGGTGATCCGCCCGTCGTGCTGATTGGCCATTCCTTCGGCACTCAAGTCGCTCTGGAAGCCTATCGTCTGCGCCGCGAGCGTATTGCCGCCATGGTGCTGCTTTGCGGCAGCTTCGGCAGAGTCACGCACACATTTCACGGCAGCGACGTACTCGCCAACGTGCTCCCGAACTTGATTGAGTTCGTCGGCCGGCACCCGAAGCTGGCCCGCGGCCTCTGGTCTCGCGTGCCCGTGGGAGTGGCGGTGCGCGTCGCCGCCATGACGGGCGAAATCGACCCCAGGCTCGTTGCTGCCGCAGACATGGAGCCGTACTTTCAGCACGTGGCGCACGTGGATTTCGCCATGTTCCTGCGCATGCTGTCGCTCGCGGGGGAGCACAACGCAGAGGACTTGCTGCCGAGCATCGACGTGCCGGTGCTGGTGATCGCGGGAGATCGCGACGCGTTCACGCCGCCAGCAGTCTCGCAAGCAATGGCCGAGGCGATTCCGGATGCGGAGCTACTCATGCTCCCCGGCGGCACGCACGTCGCTCCGCTCGAGCATCACGAGCTCGTGGCGCTGAGGATCGAGAAATTCCTCGGGGACAGGGGACTTATCGAAGTGAAGCGCTCGAAGTGGCCTCCGGCGCCCACGGCGTAGTCGAGCTGCTTCGCGTGTTGCGCGCTGGTCGGCGCCCCAGAGTCGAGTATATTTGAAGCGTTTTGGAGGATGATCTCGAACCCGAGATAATCGGCGAGCTGCTGGGGCTGCTCGCTCACGATCTCAGAAATCCGCTGTCTGCGTTGCACAGCAACGTCGGCTTTCTCGGATCGGCGCTCGAGGGCATGGACCCGGAGATGCAGGAAGCGCTGAGCGACACGCTGGTGTCGTGCGACGGCCTGGCTCACATCATCGACAACATGGAGGTGCTGGCGCTCGCTCTGAGCGGTCGCAGCGCCCTGCCGGCCACCCGCTTCGATTTGCGTCCACTGCTGAGCGAAGCCGTGGCGCGCAACCAGGCGCTCGCGCGAAGTCACGACGTGGAGCTAGTGCTCGACTCGGAACTGGCGACGCCCGCTCACGTCCAGTCGCACCGAGACATGCTCGCTCGTGCGATCGGCAACCTGGTTCGAAACAGCATCCAGCACGCGTCTGGCGGTCCTTCGGTGCACGTCTCGTTGCAGTCGTCCGGGTCGGACTACGTCGTACGCGTCGAGGACGGCGGCATGCCGCTCTCGGAACAGCTCCGCACTGAAGGCTTCACGGCGCGCGGCCAACTGGTTGCCAAGAGCGCGCGGGGTGGACGCTACAGTCGCGGCCTCGGGTTGTTCAGCGCACGCGTGTCGGCTGAAGCAGCGGGCGCCAAGGTGCGCGCTGCAACCGATAGTCCGGACTCGAATCTTTTCGAGCTCGTCCTTCCGCGCGCTTAACAGAGCCGAGCACGATGCCGCTCAGGTGCGCGGACTTTCATGGCTTCTACGCCGTGAGCGCGGCGCCGCTTTCAGTGAGGCTCAGCTCGCGGCTCCAGTCGCACGCTCTGCAGGCGGCTGCCAGGCTTCGGGTGCGGCAATCCTGCCGGCGATTGCGCTCGCAGCGACGACCAACGGGCTCGCCAGGTAGACCTTCCCCGGTCCGCTTCGGCCCGGGAAGTTGCGATTCATCGCGCTGACCGTCACTTGCTCCGCCGACAGGGACACTCCGGGTCCGGCCCGGATGCAGGCTCCGCACGATGGATCGATGAGCTCCGCTCCAGCGCGCCGGAACAGCTCGATGTAGCCGCGACGTTCGGCGTAGTCGCGAATTTCTCGGGAACCGAACTGAATGAAGAATTGGACGCCGTCGGCGACGCGGCGATTTTCCGCGAGCGCGGCCTCGAGCACGGCCGCGTACATGTCCATGTCGGCCATCTTGCCGCCGGTGCACGAGCCTCCGTAGGCGATGTCCACTTTCACGGAGCCTCCGCTGCGGGCTTCGAGGTCGCGGAGCGGCACGCCGTTGCGCGGATCCCCGGGCAGGGCGATCATCGGCTCGACGCGGCTCAAGTCCACGCGCAGCTCGGCGGCATACTCTGCGCCGGCGTCAGCCCGCACCACGAGCGCCGTGAGCTCCGGCCGACTCAGCTGGCGACGCGCCGCCAGATAGTCGAGCACGTGCTCGTCGGGTTCGATGATACCCGTGAAGCCTCCGGCTTCGACGGCCATGTTGGTGAGCGTGGCGCGCTCGTCGAGCCCTAGCGCGGCGAGGCCCGGCCCGCTAAACTCGAGCACTTGGCCGATGCTCTTGCCGGTCTTGAAGTATTCGAGCGAAAGCAGGAAGAGCATCACGTCTTTGGCGCAAACGCCCGGACGAAGCGCGCCCTCGAGCAGGATGCGTGCGCTCTCCGGAACCTTGAGCCGCACGTCGCGCGTGTACCAGCCGTTGGCCATGTCGGTGCTACCCACGCCGAACGCGAAGCAACCGAGAGCTCCGGCCATACACGTGTGCGAGTCGGTGCCGACCACGACTTGCCCGGGCAGCGCCACGTCTTCGATGATCTTGTTGTGGCAGATGGCTTCGCTGCCCGCTGGTTGCCCGCCCCGGGTCACTTCGCCGTAGAGGCGCACGCCGTGTCGCTCGGCGAACTTGCGCTGGACGTGCTCGAGCTCGGCTGCTTGTGTGGCCAAACCGAGGCGGCGGTGCTCTTCCGGCATGACGCGATCCAAGAACGTGAGATGATCGCGGAACGCCAGCACGCTCTCCGGCTCGCTCACGCAGGCGTCCTCGCCGAAGCCCGCGCGGAACAGCGCGTCGGCCATGGGCGTCACGTACTCGTGACTGAAGCGCACGTCGCTGCGCACGAACAGCGCATCCCCGGGTCGCACGGCAGGTGCTCCCGGCGCGCCGCTCGTTCCCCCCGTCACCGCGTGCGCTGCGATGATCTTCTCGCACAGCGTCATGGGCCGGCTCGTGGTCTCGAGCGGCGCTGGCGTGACCTGTCCCGCCATGCGCGCGGCGTTGTAGGAAAATAGCCCGCCGAACTCGACGATCGTGCGGCTGATCGGATCGAGCTCACGGGTGAACTCCGCGAGCGGTAACGGCTGCCCCGCGGCGATGCGCTGCAGGACGGAGAAATCGGTCGTGGTGAGGAGCCCGATGTTCTGCGCGTTCTGGCGATAGATCTTCTCGACGCTCTTCGCCACCACGAGCCGAATGCCGGCACGGAGCTCGGCGTAGGGGGCCGTTTCCCGGGAGCTGCCGCAGCCCTTGCTGCGCCCGCTGACGACGACGGAGAA